>VBDE01000324.1:621-2830 GCA_005883665.1 Betaproteobacteria bacterium | reverse complement strand
GGTTGTTGGCGTTGCTTGTCGACGTGTCCCAGCGGGCGGTCGTTCCCATGTCGCTCCAGGCCGCGCCGTTCCAGCGCACGCCATAGACGTCCTGACGGGAGTCGAAAGACGTCATGAGAATGTCATTGCTGCCCGCTACGTTGCGCGGGGCAAGCCGGTACCAGAGGTGCCTTGCACCGCCCCCGGTCGGGTAGGTGCCGGCCGGGGAAAGTACCAAGCCATTGTTGGTGAGTGTGGTGCCGTTCCAGGTGGCGTACTGGGGATCGCGGGTATTGTTCTGATAAACGATGCGCGCGATATCCGATGTGTACTCGTATGCGATCTGAACGCACCGCGCGGGAGTATTGGACGCGGGTGCAGAAGCACAAAGCGTCGAAGCCGCCGTTTGAAGCGGGCCCCCGCCGGCCGGTATCGTCCAAGTTCTGCCGTTCCAGACCTGAATGTAGATATTGTCGTTCCCGTCCAGGACCCCCATGATCGCCTCGTTCCGAGTTCGGGCGAACTGGACCGTGATATGGACAGGGCTGGAGTTCGCGCTGACCTGCTGGGCAGTCTGCTCCGGGCCCCAAGCGCCCAGACCAGCGTCCCAGAGCCGGTAATAGACGTTTCGGTCGGCGGTACCAGCAGTGTTTATCGATGTGCCTTTCGCATCGTGCCCAACGCACCGGGGCTCGCCATCGTCCCCGCGCCTAGCGCGCCCTCGATGACGCGCTTGGCGTTGCCGGCAGCACCGGTCGAGCTGACGATGCACAGGTTCTGCGAAACTGTGACTCCGGCGGCGTGAGCCGCAGCCGTCGTGCCGCCGACCCCTCGGCTGAGTCCGTTGAAATTCGTTCCGGTCGTGCTCGTGTAGTTGATCAGCTCAGAGTCGATGAGGAGCCGGCCATAGGGCGCGTAGCCGGCCGTGCTGGTCACGGCAATCGAAGCCGACGCGGCCGTAAGAGCGGCAGTCGTTCCGGTAAGCGTGAGGGGAGCGTACAGGGTCGGGGCTAGGGTGAAGGTCGCGCCCGCGCCGCCCACCGGGACACCGGCGTTGTTCAGAGAGCTGCACGCGCTGCCGTTGAAGTACTGACCGCTCGAATATTCGATTCCCGAGCGCGCGGCGAAGTACGCCCGCTCGGACTGGCCATGCAGAGTGCCTGCGCTTTCGCCCGAAACGTAAAGATAGCCGAGGGTCGCGATCATCAGCGCGATCACCACGATCAGCACGATGCCCGCCACGAGAAACTGGCCGCGCTGAAGCTGGAATGTCTTCATTTCAGAAGCTCGCCGGCTTCACCGTTCCGCGGAATGTCGTGCTCGCGTTTTGCGAGGCCACGGTCACCGCGGCGGCGATATACCAGACCGTCGCGGCGGACGCCGCCGTGGTCTGGCCGTCGTTCTGCAAGTAGGTGAATGCCAGGCTGCTGACGTTGGCGGCCAGGGGCTGCGCCGTGCCGCCGTTCTGGCTGCGGGTCACCGAACCGGCCGAAAGGGCGTAGCTGATCGTGTTCCCGTCGACATCGACAAAGGTGATGGTCGACGCGCCGATTGTGGTGAGGTCCGCGGCAGACCGTGCGGTACGCAGATCGCGCGTCATTCGCTCCAGCGCGAGCGTTCCCTGTGCCGCGTCCTGTGCCAATTCGCGCCCCAGGAAGTAGCTGCGAAAGCCGCTGCTCATGAGCGTCGCGCCGATAGTCGCCAGCACCCCGGCGATCACGAGGGTGATGATCACTTCGAGCAGCGTGAAGCCGCGGGCGTGCCGAGCGATGTGAGCGGATTGCGTCATGTTCAATAGTTCGCCACGACTGCGTCGCTTTGCGCGAGCTGTGTGCCGCCCAGGCTTACCGTAACGGTTATGAGCTTGAAATCCGCAGTCGGATTGCCGTTCCACGCCACTGGCACCGGCGGTGGCGCGTTGATGCCGGCGACCGTTACGACGTAGCCAAAGGTGGTGGTGCAGATAGCGGGCGGCGTGCCGCCTACGCAAGGATCGTTCAGCGCAGCGTAGCTGACCACGCCGCGGCGTCCGAGAATCAGCTCCATGCGCTCCTGCGCGAGTTGGGCGGCCTGGACCAGTTGCACCGGCGTCGGGCGGCGCGGAAGCGTCTGCTGGAACATCTGGAACAACGCGACCGCCGCAACGCCGATGATCACGATGAAAACCACCATCTCCACCAGCGTGAATCCGCGTCTGCGCACTATCGCTGACCATGCCGTCATGGCGGCG
>VBDE01000324.1:0-606 GCA_005883665.1 Betaproteobacteria bacterium | reverse complement strand
GTGATGGTTGCCTGCGCCGTAAGAGCCCCGTTGAAAGTCGCCGGGGTCGTGACACTGTATGGAGCCCCGCGTCCATCGAATCCCAGCGCATTGCCGGCCGGAGTGGTCGCCGCTAACGCAAGCGTTGCTCCGGCTCCCAGGGTAATCGCCGCGTTGGACCCGTTGGCCGGATGCACGACGGGATTGCCCGCGGAATCGAGAAATCGGTAGCTGGTCGCGGAAGGGAAGCTGATGATGTAACGCTGGCCCTGCGTCATGGCGAGCGTCTGCACATAGCGGATGTCGCCCGCCAACTGCTCGGCCTGGGTTGAAACCAGCACCGGCTCGTTTCCCGTCC
This sequence comes from Betaproteobacteria bacterium, assembly GCA_005883665.1. Classification (GTDB taxonomy): domain Bacteria; phylum Pseudomonadota; class Gammaproteobacteria; order Burkholderiales; family SG8-39; genus VBDM01. The sequence goes on along the minus strand of VBDE01000324.1, from coordinate 269 downwards.
TGGTCAGCGCGATCGCCGAAATGATTCCGACGATCAGCATTACGATTATCAACTCCCGGAGCGTAAAGCCGCGCTCCGGGGGCGAGTGGCGGAAACGTGGACCCGACATGGCTTCGCCAGCCCCGCTGCCTGGAAAACAAAAAGGGCGGGCGCCTTTCGGTACCCGCCCTTCCATTCGATAGGGAGTCGCTGGGCCGCAGCCGCCGGTCAGCAACCGGTGGTCGCCGCCGTCCCGATTGTCGCGGGCTGGGTCGTGGACGCCGCGGCGG
>VBDE01000323.1 GCA_005883665.1 Betaproteobacteria bacterium | reverse complement strand
GCGCGATCTGGAAGGCTATCCGGCGCTGCAGCGCAAGCTGCTCGAGGAGATCACGCGCGTCGAGGAGGACTACAAGAAATGCGGGGAAGTGCCGCCGCCGCCGCCCGAATGGGTCGAGGCCGTCACATCCATCGCCAAGGTCAAGTCCGACAGCAACGAGATGGTTCAACGCATTCTCGAAGAGATCAAGCGCTCGGTGAATGCGATCCACGACAAGGCGCTGGGCGAGTACCGCCGCGCCTACGAGTCGCGCCACAAGATACTGAACGGCTTCATGCCGTTCTGGCGCTCGCTCGACAAGACCTTCGGGCAGGTGGACCAGAAGCTCACGGGGCTGCACCAGACCTCGTCGAAGATCGACGCACAGATGGAGAAATACGAGCAGATCAACAAGAAGACCGACAAGGCCGAGCACGCGCTGACAGTGTCCGCGTTTACGCAATTTGCAATATCAACGATGGTTCTGCTGATCGCGGTGGGCGGGGCGCTCGTCAACTTCAAGCTGATCGCCCTGCCGTTCTCCGAGATGGTCGGCTCCGGCGACTACCTGACTTCCACGCTGCGCATGTCCGACGTGGCCGCGCTCGTCATCATCTTCCTCGAGGCGACGATGGGCCTGTTCGTGATGGAGACGCTGCGCATCACGCATCTGTTCCCCCTCATCGCCAACATGAACGACCGCATGCGGCAGCGCATGCTCTGGGTCGCCGTCGTGTTCCTCGTCGTCTTTGCCGGAATCGAGGCCGCGCTCGCGCTGATGCGCGACATGCTGTCCGCCGACAGGCAGGCACTCGTTCAGTCGCTCGCGAGCGCGAATGCGGCTGCGCCCGATCCCCTGCTCAGGCTCATCCCGACCACGGCGCAGATGGTTCTCGGTTTCTTCCTGCCCTTTGCGTTGGCTTTCGTGGCGATCCCGCTCGAGTCCTTCGTCTACTCGCTGCGGACCGTCGGCGGAGCGTTCCTGGTGATGCTCATTCGCGCGACCGCTTTCGTGTTGCGCGTTCTCGGCAACCTCGTACGGCAGCTCTGCAGGGTGCTGATCGGCGTATACGACTTCACGATCGTGCTGCCTCTGCTCGTCGAGCGCCTGGTGAAGGCGGCCCGCTCGGAGGGCGACTCTTCGGAATCGCGCCCGGTCAAGCGCGCTGCGTAATGGGGGCGACCATGGTGAAACGCCTGCTTCTCGCGTCGCT
>VBDE01000322.1 GCA_005883665.1 Betaproteobacteria bacterium | reverse complement strand
ATTCTGCACGTGCGCGAAAAGGAGCGGATGTCCCAGCGCGACGTGATCGCACGCCTCGCGGCGATGCAGTACGAACGGAACGAGCTCGAATTCAAGCGCGGCACCTTCCGCGTGCGAGGCGACGTCCTCGACGTGTTCCCCGCCGAGAACTCCGAGACGGCGCTGCGCATCGCGCTTCTCGACGACGAGGTCGAGAGCTTGACGCTGTTCGACCCGCTGACCGGGCATGCAAGCCAGCGCGTGCCGCGCTTCACGGTCTATCCCTCGAGCCACTACGTGACGCCCCGCGCGACGACCCTGCGCGCGATCGAAGCGATCAAGATCGAGCTCGGCCACCGGATCGAGCACTTCCAGAAAGCAGGCAAGCTCCTCGAGGCTCAGCGCATCGAGCAGCGCACGCGCTTCGACCTGGAGATGCTGAACGAGCTGGGCTTCTGCAAGGGCATCGAGAACTATTCGCGGCACCTGTCCGGAAGGAAAGAGGGCGAGCCGCCGCCGACCCTGATCGACTATCTGCCATCGAACGCTCTGATGTTCATCGACGAGTCGCACGTCACGATCGGGCAGCTGGGGGGCATGTACCGGGGCGATCGCTCGCGCAAGGAGAATCTCGTCGACTATGGTTTTCGCCTGCCCTCGGCCCTGGACAATCGTCCGCTCAAGTTCGAGGAATTCGAACAAGTCATGCGCCAGACTGTCTTCGTCTCGGCGACTCCCGCGGAATACGAGCGCAAGACCTCGGGGCAGATCGTGGAGCAGGTGGTGCGGCCGACGGGCCTGGTCGACCCGCTACTCGAAGTGCGGCCCGCCTCGACGCAAGTGGACGATTTGCTCACCGAGATCAACCTGCGCGTTGCGCGCGGGGAACGGGTGCTGGTGACCACGCTCACCAAGCGCATGGCCGAGGAGCTCACCGACTACCTCGCCGAACACGGCGTAAAGGTGCGCTATCTGCACTCGGAGGTGGAAACGGTCGAGCGGGTCGAAATCATCCGCGATCTGCGTCTGGGCGAATTCGACGCCCTCGTCGGCATCAATCTGCTGCGCGAGGGCCTGGACCTGCCCGAAGTGTCGCTGGTGGCGATCCTCGACGCGGACAAGGAAGGATTCCTGCGTTCGGAGCGCTCCCTCATCCAGACCATCGGCCGCGCCGCGCGCCATTTGAACGGGATGGCCATTCTCTACGCCGACACGGTCACCGACTCGATGAAACGGGCGATCGGAGAGACCGATCGCCGCCGTGCGAAACAGATCGAATTCAATGCGAAGCGCGGCATCACGCCGATCGGAATTTCCAAGCAGGTGCGCGACATGATCGAGGGCGCCCGCGACTTCCAGGATGTGCAGATGGAGTTGAAAGCCGCTCAGGAACAGGCGCGCTACGAATCGATGTCAGAAAAGCAGCTCGCCAGGGAGATCAAACACCTGGAAAAGGAGATGCTCGACCATGCGCGCAACCTCGAGTTCGAAAAAGCCGCCCAGGCGCGCGACCGCCTTGCCGAGCTCAGGCGGAGCGTTTTTGGCGCCTCGCCCGAGGAAACCGCCCGCGCTGTCGGTTAGATAGCTATCGCAGTGCGGTGGCCCTTCCTAATTCGGTTTGCAGGCACTGAACGGCCGACGTTCGACTTCGCGCCGCAGACCGCTGCGCGGATTCCGCTCGTACACCGTTATGCTGTACATCTCGTCGTCATATACGACATCCACGTCGTATTGATGGCCGCTGCGCGGCGTCAGCAGCGTCGCGTAAGTGCTGCCGGCGCTACCCCGGGTGAGGAGCGAACGGCCTGATGCCGCGGTAATTCTTCTGGCAGTGGCGGTCAAGGGCGGTCACGTGCATGTGCGCCTCGAAGGTGCCGGCAAGCGGCGCCGTGAGCAAAACGCTGGGGCTACTAAGCTTTGTCCTGACGTTCAGGTTTGCCGGGAGATCGCTCTCGTACGGGGGTAAGCCCGAGCAGCCGGCCAGAACCCCGGCAAACAGCAAGAGCCAGACTGGCTCCGGAAGCGTCGGCCCGCAACGCACTCGTGGTTTCATTGGGCCAGATCCGGACAACCCTTGCTTGTTCCTTCGGCCCAATTGCGGATCGCCTTTATGACACCCGCATATCCCGGCATATGCTTCTGCACATCAACGCGAGAAGTGCTTTTATCGATAGGATAAACATCGGTAACGATAATAAAGAAACCTTCCGGTGGCGGACCGCCCAGCTGAGTAATGCCGGTTCCTGTTACCTTATGCTGGAGGGTCAGCTCGGTACGTCGGTCGGTAACGGCAACCTTTGGTTTATATATGTTGGTCTGGGTACCAAACGTGTTCCCACCGCGGTGAAAGGAGCCGGTTGTCGTTGAGTCCAGGCACTCCAGCCACTTCTTTCTCAGCGTGTCGGATACCTGGCGATAGGGTTTCTTGACCTCGAATACTTCCCTACTGCTGAACGTGGCATTACGTTGCACGTTCTCGCGCAGTTGATCGGCCGTTTTGGACTGCGAAGCACAACCGAAGAGCAGTACGGCGGTAGAAAGTACAAAGAATGCACGTATCAGAACCATCGGACTTTCTCCTTGAAAATGAGTCGAGATAAATGCGGTAGTGGTTTGCATTTGACACGTTTCGTCCTCCACTCTATCGGATGAGGTTCTACCGTCGGCCGGAGCGAATTGTCAGGCATGAGCTTCGGTAATAGAACTCATAACCAGAGCCGAAGCGTACAAGCCAACCCCAAACGCGGCATGATTCATAAGGCTACGCAGCCGCGCCTGCATGGGATTGGGGGCCTTTGACGCGGCAAGGCCAAGGCCGAACGAAGGGTGCATAATAAAGAAGGGAAAGCCAACAGTAACAATGCCGAAGATTAAAGCGGGCATCAGAGTCGGCGACTGTAGCCATTCAGGTGTGGCCAATGCCACAAGGGCAAGCGCGAACAGCACCCCTATCGTGTAATGAGCAATCCAGCCGGTTGTGCACTCGGCTGGCTTCTGAGCAGCAGCGGTAATGCTTGGATGTTTGAAGGAGCCCTTGGTCATGTGGCGCAGCCAACGACCAACCAAGCAATAGTTGGGCGAAGGAATTTTGAAAGCGTGCTTGAGAAATATCGCCCAGAGATCCATGATGAAGGTTCCGCCGAGGCCAACGGCAACAGCGCCAATTAGTAGTTCAATTTTCATGGTTACCTCGATGGTGGTTGCTCATGCGTAACGTCCGCGGCCGCCGGGCCGACGAAATGACGGACACCACAAAGCGCGTCGCTTCAAAGGCTCCGGGTGGGCCGCGTGTTTCGGCGCCGCGCACCTCACAGCCGAGGCTCCCGACCGCGACTTGCGTGCCAGAACGCGAGAACCTCCAGCGTTTCCTTCGACACCCGATAGTAGAGGTAGTAGCGAATTCGGCTGAGCGTGAGCCGGCGAGTGCCTCTTGTTTTCGCGCGAGGGGCCGGAACGCCGAGACCAGGTTGGGTCGAAAGGAGCGAGAGCGCACGTGCAACATCTTCGCGAACGGCGCCGGAGGCAGCGGGCCGGTTTTCTTGCCACCACGCTGCAGCCTTCTCGAACTGAGCAGTCGCGCGTCGGGAGACCTTGATAGAAAGAGGAGCGGTCAACCGAAGCGACGAAGGCGTTCCAAGAGCTCATCTCCGGTGATGTAGTCACCCCGCTCAATCTCCGCAATCGAGGCGAGCAGCTCTTCTTCCTGTTCAGGAGTCAACTCAAAGGTTTCCTCATCCTCGCGCAAGACCACCGTCACCTTAGTGCCCTCCGCGGGCAACTCCCCTTCGACGACGACCTTTCCGTCTATGACCGTACCGGTAGCAACTTTCATGGGGTGAATACTACTCCGAGTCAGGCGAGTGGGCTTGGCGACACCGAACGCTCAATCATCTTCCGAAAAACCAACTATTCTGGCGCCTCAGGGTTTTTCAACAGCCTGCTAAATCAGAAGACGGCTCGGCTTCCCGCGGCTCCCGAGGATGAGGGGCTCGCCGCCAAGCCAGGGGCCGTCGTCAAGATCTAGCTGCAAGAAGAGGCAGGCAAGCGAACCGACCGGCAGTGCCGACGGCGACGGTGTCTCCCCGGTTGCCACGATGGAAAGCGGCGGACTGCCGCGGCAAGTCTCGAGGGTCCAAGCGACCGTTTTCCGCACGCTACCTGCGACTTGGGGTTCGAGGGAAAGATTCGCCTCGTTCAGACGCTCGGCGATTTCGACAAAGCGATCCGCGGCGCCGCGCCAGGACGGCGGAACCGCTTGGGTGGAAACGCACCGGGTGATGCGTACCCAGGTGGCCTTGTAAGCGACCGACAGCTCGACCGCCGAGGCAACACTTCTTCCGCACCGTCGAGCCGCGCCGAACGTTCCAGCACGGAAAGCAGTTCCGACGCGCGCTTCGCCCCTGTGGGAATCGCTTTGAACGCTTGCACGGCGATCGTTGCCGCACGCCGCGCCAGCCGAATTTCCACTTCATCAGCTGGCTGGCGGATCGAGGCGAACAACCCAGTTGCATCGACGAGCGCTCTGCCGTATTCCGATTTCACGATCGGTTCGGCAACATGCCAGGGTAGGGCATCGAGTTCGAGCACGCCGATGCGTGAGGGCTCCGGAGGACGTTCCTTCAAGAAGGCCACTGTGGCCCGGCCCAAATCCGGCGCAGATCGTATTTCGCCCAAGTGACTGACGCTGCGAATCCAGCCGTGCACGCGTTTTGAGAACGCGGCAAGCAATACCGGCGCGCCCGTCGGGAAGACTACGAGCAGCGCCTCGTTCCAGTACGGTACGAAATGCGTAAGCCAAGCCACGGCGCTCGGGCGCGCGAAGGACGTGTAGATGAGCACGACGCCCAGTTCCGCTGCGCGCATTTGCTCCTGCAGGCGCGCTACGCGCGCCTCGAGGACCGAGGGCGGCACTTCGTCGCGCGACCAGCTGATCAATCCGCGCCGCATGGCTCTAGCCCTGGGGCACCGAAAACAAGCGCCGTGGAGTCCGGGTCAGGACCTCGCAGCCATCGGGTATCACGCGCACGGAATCGCCGTGCACGAAGTACCCGACCTCCGGATGATAGGTGTTCGGATGGACAACGAGCGTCATGTCGGGCTCGAG
>VBDE01000321.1 GCA_005883665.1 Betaproteobacteria bacterium | reverse complement strand
ACGTGTCGCTCGCCTGGTTCGAGAACATGCGCCGCTACTGGGGCATGGATCCGCCGCAGTTCGCTTTCGGCGTCATCTCGCGTTCCAAGCAGATCACCTACGAGAACGTGCGATTGCGCGATCCGGAATTTCTCGAAGGCGTCACGCGCTGGTTCGCGAACACGGTCCTGCCGCCGGGTTTCGAGGTCCATGTGCGCAACCCGCCGCCGCCGATGTTCACACCCTTCGCTCTGCGCGGAATGCGCCTGGAGAACCGCGTCGTCGTCTCGCCCATGGACCAGTACATGGCGGTGGACGGCGTGCCCAACGACTGCGGGCCTGGTGTTCGTCGAGATGACCTGCCCTTCGCCGGAAGCGCGCATCTCGCCCGGATGCACGGGCCTGTGGAACGAGGCGCAACGCGATGCGTTCAAGCGCATCGTCGATTTCTGTCACGCGCAATCCGGCGCCAAGCTATGCATGCAGCTCGGCCACGCGGGGCGCAAGGGCTCGACCCAGCTCGGCTGGGAGCGTATCGACCATCCGCTCGAGTCGGGCAACTGGGATCTCGTCGCGCCCTCGCCTCTGCCCTACGAAACGTACTCTCAGAGCCCGCGCGAGATGACCCGCGCCGACATGGACAGGATCCGGGACGAATTCGTGCGTTCCGCGAACTACGCGAACCAGGCCGGCTTCGACATGCTCGAGCTGCACATGGCGCACGGGTACCTCCTGTCATCGTTCATTTCGCCGCTCACGAACCTGCGCAAGGACGAATTCGGCGGGCCGATAGGCAACCGGCTGCGCTATCCGCTGGAGCTGTTCCACGCGGTGCGCGCGGTCTGGCCCGGGGAGAAGCCCATGTCGATCCGGATCTCGGCCACCGACTGGGCGCCGGGCGGTCTTTCGGAGGAGGACCTGCTCGCGCTCGCGCGCGCATTCAAGGAGGCGGGCGTCGATCTGATCGACGTCTCGACCGGCCAGGTCGTGCCGCACCAGAAGCCGATATACGGGCGCATGTACCAGACGCCGTTCGCCGACAAGATCCGCAACGAAATCGGGCTCGCCACGATGGCGGTAGGCAACATCACCAGCGCCGACCAGGTCAACACCATCGTCGTCTCCGGACGCGCCGACCTGGTCGCGCTCGCGCGCCCGCATCTCGCCGATCCCTACTTCACGCTGCACGCCGCCGCGTGGTACCAGCACTCCGGCCAGTTCTGGCCCAGGCCCTATCTACCGGGACGCGATCAGGCGTACCGGCTCGCGATCCGCGACCGGGAGGAATGGACCGCGGGACGCCAGGCGACCAAGCCGCCCAGCCACGAGGTGAAGGACGAACAGTACAAGCAACAAAGCGGCGGCGGACCCGGCAAGAAGGTCGCTTGACGACCGCCCGGTTGAGCCCGCCTCTCAGTCGTCGCGCGGCACCAGAGCGAAAGCACGCAGCGCGGAACCCGTGCCGCCGAGAATTCTCAAAGGTGGCACGACGACAGCGAATTCGTACGCCTTCGCCTGCGCCAGCTCCTCGAGGTTCAGGTTCTCGATGATGTAGATCCCGGAGTCGGCGATCAGGCGCATGTGGACGGGGAAGACCTGGAATTTCGGCTGGAACACGAGAGGCGGCCGCTTCTCGAAGGTCAGCGTATCATCGCCGACGACGCGCGCGCCGTGGTCGATCAGGAAATTCGCGCCATCGACGCTGGGCCCGGGGGAAGCATTTCCCTTATAGAGGTCGGGGTTGGACTTGAAATAGGGGCCCCAGCCGGTCCGGATGAAGACGGTGTCGCCTTTTTTCAGCCTGACGTTCTGGCGCTTCGCCGCCCGCTCCAGGTGCGCGGCGGTGATCTCGAAATCCGCCGGCAGCGGGCTCGAGTCGCCCTGAATCATCGTCGCCACGTCGAGCAAGATGCCGCGGTTGACCAGCAGGTCGGTAGGGAACTGGTCGATCGCGAGGTTCGCGCCGGTGCCGCTCGTACCGATCCCGTCGAGGTTGCTCGTCGAAGCGAAGGCGTCGAGTCCGCCGAAGAGCTTTCCCTCCCTCCCTATGTGCCCGATTGCGTCGAGGTTCGGGGCGCCGTGCTGGCCACTGAAATGCATCACCTCTGACGCGTAGGTCAGCTGACCACCGTCATTGAACTTGTTCAACGTATTGGCGTGTGTGTCCTGGAGCGAAAAGGAATACGTTGGATTGACCGACGCGATAGGCGAATTCTTGTCCCAGGTGTGGGAAAGGTCGATCAGGCGCGCTCTCTTGAGCGTGCTCAGAAACGATTGAATCTGCCCCGAGTCGTCGTCGGCAAGCGCCGGCGCGAACTGGGTCAGGCAAAATGCGGCAAAGGCGCCCGCGAGTATCGTGCGGGCGGAACGGAGCGTACGGAATGTTGGCTCGGACACGGTTTTCTCCTCCTTTTTAGGATCTACGGGAAAATTGAACTGCAATGCGGAGTCTCTCCCCAGCTAGAGGCGCCCAAGCCGAGCCCTCGGCCGGGGCTCTCGCGTGTCGGGCGCGATGTAGAAGAATAGCGGACGGCGTTTGTTTGTCAATCTCCCGCGGCGGATGCGCCGAATCGATGCGATAATCAACGGCCAATCCTCTTCTCGATCCGACGACCATGACCGCTCCGAAACGACTCTCAGGCGTCCTCGCCCCGGTGGTGACGCCCTTCAAGCGCGATCTCTCGCCCGACCGCGCGCGCTACGTCCGCCACTGCAAGTGGCTGCTCGCGAACGGCTGCCGCGGACTCGCCGTGTTCGGAACGAACAGCGAGGCGAACTCGCTCTCCGTCGACGAGCGCATGGTGCTGCTCGAGACGCTGATC
>VBDE01000336.1 GCA_005883665.1 Betaproteobacteria bacterium | reverse complement strand
CCCGTCGACGATGATCCGCGGCCCCTGCGGGCTCTGGCGGACGAGGCGGGTGCGGCGCAGACCGCGGCGCTCGAGCTCGGCGAGCTGGTCGACGAGGCGTTGAAAGATCAAGGGCGGACCGTGCCGCGCAGAGCCGCGTGGTTCACGCTTGCGGTTTGAGACGGGCAAGCGCATGGGCTCGCCACATCGGCCAGGCGCGATTGTAATCCTGGCCAGGGACGGAGGCGCGGACCTCCTGCTCGTCGAGATAGATGATTTTGCCGCCCGTCCCCGCGATCGCGATCGCCTGAAGCTGCATTCGCGCGCTCAGTTCGAGATAGATGCTGCGCCCCACGGCGCGGGGCAGGGTCTCGCCCACGGTAACCGAGCCGTGCCCGCGCATCAGGGCCGCCGGGGACCTTCCCAATGTCCTGGCGAGCGCCTGCCCCAGATAGGGCGTCTTGACCAGCAGATCGGTGCCCTTCTCGGCATCGCGGATTTCGAAGTTCGGAACCCCCTCTCCCACGAACGCGGCCATGTGGAAAACGGGCCGCATCGCGACCGTCGTGACGCTGAAAGGCACCACCGAGGGGGAATGATTGTGCACGACCGCGTTCACGTCCGGACGCGCCTTGAAGATCTCGCCGTGAATGAAGCGCTCGCGCACCGACTCTCGCCCCCGCGCATCGATCGGATCGCTGTCGAGGTCGTATTCCATGATGTCCCCGGGCATCACCAATTCCGGCGCGAGCGAACGCGACAGGAAATAGCGCTTGGGGTCACGTTCAGAGCGCACGCTTACGTGTCCGTACGCGTCAATGACGCCGTGCTCGGCGAGAATCCGATAGGCGGCAACGAGATCTTCGATCAAGTTCATCTGCTTCCCCGCGATCGATCCACGATTCGTCTAGTCGCCCTTGATACCGGCAGTGGCAACCACGCGCGACCAGCGCGCCAATTCTCTCTTCACCAGGTCGCCGAAGCGATCGGGCGTGCCGCCCGCCGGAACCAATCCCTGCTTGGCGAGCAACTCCCGGATTTCGGGTTGCTTCAGCAAGGCGTTCACATCCGCGTTCAGCTTCGAGATGACCGCGCCGGCAGTTCCAGCCGGTGCGAACATGCCGTACCAGGTGTCGACTTCGAGATCCGCGAGCCCCAATTCCTTGAGTGTGGGCACCTCCGGAAACGCCGGCGAGCGTTCCGAGCTCATCACGGCCAGCATGCGGAGCTTCCCGCTCTGGACGTACGGGGCCACCGTTTGCAGCGACACGATCATGGCCTGGACGTGCCCGCCGACAAGATCGGCCAGTGCGCCGCCCGATCCCTTGTATGGAACGTGCACGAGGTCGATGCGCGCGTCGAGCTTGAGCAGCTCCATGGCGAGATGCTGCGGGCCCCCGTTTCCAGGGGAAGAGTAATAGAGCTTGCCCGGCTGGCCGCGCGCGAGGTCGAGGAACTCGCGCATCGACCTGGCCGACAATCCTTGCGTGACGATCACCGCCATCGTGCTGGTGGCAAGCAATATGACCGGCGCAAAGCTCTTCATGGGGTCGAAAGGGAGCTTCTGATTGATCGCAGGATTGGTGCCGAAAGAGGTCGCGGTGCAAAGCAGCGTATAGCCGTCGGGCGCGGATTTCGCGACGAAGTCGGTTCCGATGTTGCCCGACGCGCCCGCACGGTTGTCGGTGACGACACCGACCTTCCAGCGCTCGCCAAGTTTCGGTCCGAGGATCCGCGCGAGGATGTCGGCGCCCGTGCCCGGAGTATAGGGAACGACGATTTGGATCGTCCGGGCGGGCCACACGCCTGCATCCTGGGCGAGAGAAGCCGTAGAACCCAGGGTCAAAGCGAGCCCCAAGGCCCCCGCGACACGATGGCATGCCCTCTCACGCGATGGAATCATCGGTGCGTTTCCTTCATTGCGGCGACGTGCACGGATCCATTATGCCCAAGAGACATCGGTCCCGCCTGCAGTCAAAACGGTTTTTCTTCAACCCGTCGCGTTGACCGGTTCCCTGCAGGGAATTAGAATACGCGCCTTCCAATTTCTCCGGCGACGTGCTCGT
>VBDE01000335.1 GCA_005883665.1 Betaproteobacteria bacterium | reverse complement strand
CGTCGGAACTAGGCTCAACGCGTTGATGCCGGCGGCGTTCGCAAACCCCGCGGCTGCGTCGATGAGGGACAGCGCGGCGACCGGGATGCCGAAGACACGGAGGAGATCGAGGGCCTCCAGCGCGCGATTGACATTCGCCGCGCCAAGGAACGGAGGGAGCGGGGGCTGCATCTCCACGATCACGGGCCGTAGCGCCAGCGGATCGGCCTGCATCAGGGCGCGCAACGCTGGGTCGATCTTTTCCTCGATGGCCACAGGCGGCGGGGGCACGATCACCGGAGGCGGCACGATCACCGGAGGCGGCGGAGGTAAGATCACCGGAGGCGGCACGATCACCGGAGGCGGCGGGGGCAGCAACTGCGCGCGCGCCGGAGGCGCAGCGGGCACAAGGGCGAGCGCGAGGAGCGCGCAGCCGATGCCGAGCAGCCGACGGCGATTCATGCGCGATCCTCCACTAGACGATCGGCGCTGTGCTCCTCGCGCAACGCCAAGGTGAAGCAGAACGTGCTGCCTTGGCCGTGTCCGAGTGACTCCGCCCACATGCGGCCGCCGTGTGCCGCAATGATGCCGTTGCTGAAGTAGAGGCCGAGCCCTCCTCCCGTCACGTTCAGCGCCCCTTCCGCCCGGTAACCCCGGCGGAACAGCTGCGCCAGTTCGGTGCCATCGAGGCCGATTCCTTCGTCGCGCACGCGGACCGTCGCGCCCCGCTCGTCAGCAGCCACCGACACCGTCACGGTCGAGCCCTCGGGCGAGTACTTCAGGGCGTTGGAGAGAAGATTCATGAGCACCTGCCGGATCCGTCGCTTGTCCCACTCGCCTACAACGCTCTGGTCGGCCAAGACCTTGATGTGGTGGCGGGCGGTCGACTGCATGCCTTGCGTCACGTCGCGGACAAGGGCGACGAGATCGGTCGGCCCCCGCGAGATGGAGAGGAAACCCGCCTCGAGGCAGGAGACGTCAAAGAGTGTCGTGAGGAGTTCTGAGAGATGGTCCGTATGCGTGACGATCAGCGCTGCGTCTGTTTCGAGGGCCTTGTGATCGCGCTCGCCGCAGGACAGTCGCCGGAGGAGAAGCTCCGCGTGGCCCCGGATCACGGTAATGGGCGTCTTCATGTCGTGCCAGGCCATGGCGAAGATGTCTTCCCGCAGCCGTTCAAGATCGCGCTGTCCGGTGATGTCACGGAACACGATGACGCCGCCTTGCAGGGCGCCTCCCGGCGAACGGAGCACGGATGCGCTCAAGCTCAGGACGCGCAGCTGGCCCGAGCGGAGCTCGATTTCCACATCAGTAACGCCCGTGCCCGTGCGCAGGGCGTCGATGACCGGGACGAGCGCTTGGGCGATTTCGCGTGCCGTTGCTGGCCACAGCTCGAGCCGCTGCTGCTCGAGTGGCTGGCCGAAAACGAGGCTCGCGCTGTCCAGGCAGAGATGCTCTCGGGCCGCCCGGTTCATTTGCACGATGGCGCCCCGCGCGTCAACGATGAGGAGGGCGTCGTTCATGGTCGCGAGGACGGCTTCCAGCTGCAAAGCGCGTCGTTCGTGGTGCAGGCGTTTGACGGTGATGCCCGCTTGCACGGCGATGGCGCCGAGGCTGAGGACATCCGCATCTTCGTAGGCTTCGGGTCGATAGCTCTGCGCGGAGAGCACACCGAGCACCCGATCGCCGGATAGGATCGGGACCACGACGCCCGACTGCGGTGCGACCAGCTCTCCGGTTTCGGTCCCGTAGAGGAGGCGGACCGGCGGTCCCTCGGCGGACCATCGACGGACGAGCCGAGGCGCCCCCGTTCGAATCACCTCGCTGGTGAAACCCTTGCCAAGCGGGAACGTGCCGCCGGAGTGCTCGACGCCACGGTCCATCTGACGGACGACCTGCACGGTCGCACTCGCCTCGTCGTAGAGGGCGAAGAGAAAGACCGTCGCCTCCATGATGCGCGCGGTCTCGTCATAGAGAGCGCGGAATAGCTCAGCGAGGTCGCGGGCGTCGGCAGCGAGCGCGCCGAGCCGAGTCGCAGCCTCGAGTCGCGAGCGAAGCTGCTGCTCGGTTGCAGCCAGCGAGTCAAAGACGGCAGCGCGTGGCGCGTTGCCCAAGGGTTCGCCTCTCAACATGGTTGAACAGCGGAAAAGGGCACACCCCTCCTTGCTCTAATTTACCTAAATCATGTTCAACGAGGTTATCGACTTGATGCGCCATTCGGACTATACCTAGTACCGGGCGGGTACCCAGGGACTTGCAGTCTCAGTCGAGCGTGAACGCGTCCCA
>VBDE01000334.1 GCA_005883665.1 Betaproteobacteria bacterium | reverse complement strand
CCGGCGGTTTCCTCTCGCGCGGGAGCAGTTCGTACAGTTTGCCGAGCGCCCAGCTGCACGACACCGGGACACCGGACTCCTTTTCCCTTTCCTGACGCTGCGTCTCGATGCCCGCAAGGGCGTCGATCAATTCGGGAGTTGCATGCTCTGCATTCACCTCGCGCTCCTTCCGGACATCAAAACGCTCGCAAGTTCGCGTCGATCAGCATCTTTGCGGCGCGAGCAATGCCCCTTGCCGGGCCGCGCACCCCTAGAGTCTGTGTAGTGACCTGGGCGCCTTCCATCAGGAGAAAGAGCTGGTCGGCCAGCAGTCTGGGCTCCGGGGCTCCCATTTGGGTACACATCTGGACGAGCCGGGAGCGCAATTTCGCCTTGTGTGCCTCGATCACTTTTCTCGCGGGGTGATCTTTCTCGGTGAGTTCCACCGCTGCATTGGCCATAGGGCAGCCTCGCGCCTTGGGATCGGCAACGTGCTTGGCCAACAATGCGAAGGCGGCCTTGATCTGCTGGCGGGGATCCTTGGGATACCTGTTCGCCATGGCGTCCCAGGTCTGCCAGAAATTGGCGTCGTGCTCGCGCAGCCATTCGGCCACGGAAGTTCCGGTACAGGCTCATCTTGGTTGTGTCGGCTTCTGCGGCAATCGTTTCCACCCCGACCGCACGGATCCCCTTGAGGTAGAAGAGCTCCGACGCCGTATCGAAGATGCGTTTCCGGGCGCTCGGGCGGTTCGCGTTGCGTTTCCCGAGAGACCGGGGATGCGGTTGCCCGTTGGTTTTGGACAGGTATTTGGTCATGTTCAATCTCTGATTGACAAGAGAGTTACCGGTCAGTATCATACCACCTGCTTCTAGAAGTGACCAGTCAGTACTTCACCGTGTCGATCGGCGGTCAGTAGATCGGCCGGACTACCGCAAATATGCCAGACCCGGCGAGTTTTGCTCGCGCCGGTTCTTCTTGGCCGCGAATAGCGAGCGGCCGCCAATTAACCGTAAAGGATGCAATGTCATGATGAAAATCCGTCCCTTGCACGACCGCGTTGTGGTGGAGCGTCTCGATGAGGAGCGCAAATCCGCAGGCGGCATCGTCATACCCGACAACGTCGCGGAGAAACCCGACCAGGGCGAAGTCATCGCCGTCGGCAAAGGCAAGATTCTCGAAGACGGCAAGGTGCGCCCGCTCGATGTCAAAGTCGGCGACCGCATCCTGTTCGGCAAGTTCTCCGGCCAAGCCGTGAAAGTCGAAGGCACCGAGTACCTCGTGATGCGTGAAGACGACATCATGGGCGTCGTCGCAAAGTAAGACCAACCCTTTCAGGAGTAAACAAATGTCTGCCAAAGATGTCCGGTTTCATGAGTCCGCGCGCCACAAGATGCTCGCGGGCGTCAATATTCTCGCCGATGCGGTCAGAGTGACCCTCGGCCCCAAGGGCCGCAACGTGATCCTGGAGCGCTCCTACGGCGCACCCACGATAACCAAGGACGGTGTGTCGGTCGCCAAGGAGATCGAGCTGAAGGACAAGTTCGAGAACATGGGCGCGCAGATGGTGAAGGAAGTCGCTTCCAAGACCTCAGACGTCGCCGGAGACGGCACGACGACAGCCACCGTTCTCGCGCAGTCGATCGTGAAGGAAGGGATGAAGTTCGTCGCTTCCGGTATGAATCCGATGGACCTCAAACGCGGGATCGACAAGTCGGTCATCGCAGTGGTCGAGGAGCTGAAGAAGATCTCCAAGGCCTGCACCACCAGCAAGGAAATCGCCCAGGTCGGCGCCATCTCGGCCAATGCGGACATCGAGATCGGCAAGATCATCTCCGATGCCATGGACAAAGTCGGCAAGGAAGGCGTGATCACGGTCGAGGACGGCAAGAGCCTGCAGACCGAGCTCGAGATAGTCGAGGGCATGCAGTTCGACCGGGGCTACTTGTCGCCCTATTTCATCAACAACGCCGAGAAGCAGATGTCGATCCTCGACAATCCCTACGTGCTTCTGTACGACAAGAAGGTTGCCAACGTCCGCGACCTACTTCCGCTCTTGGAGCAGGTCGCCAAAGCCGGGCGTCCGCTGCTCGTCATCGCCGAGGAAGTCGAAAACGAAGCCCTCGCGACCCTCGTCGTGAATAACCTCCGCGGAATCCTGAAGACCTGCGCGGTAAAGGCGCCAGGGTTCGGCGACCGCCGCAAGGCCATGCTCGAAGACATCGCCATCCTTACCGGCGGCCAGGTGATCGCCGAAGAAGTGGGCCTGACCCTTGAGAAGGCGACGCTCAAGGACCTTGGCCAGGCAAAGCGCGTCGAAATCGACAAGGAAGAGACCACCCTCATCGACGGGGCCGGCGATCCCAAGGCGATCGAGGCGCGGGTGAAGAGCATCCGCACCCAGATCGAAGAAGTCACCAGCGACTACGACAAGGAAAAGCTGCAGGAGCGGGTGGCCAAGCTCGCCGGCGGCGTTGCGATCGTCAAAGTGGGCGCTGCGACCGAAATCGAGATGAAGGAAAGAAAGGCCCGCGTCGAGGACGCGCTGCACGCGACCCGCGCGGCGGTCGAGGAAGGCATCGTCGCCGGCGGCGGCGTCGCCTACATCCGCGCCCGCAGCGCTCTGGACAATATCAAGGGCGACAACCCCGACCAGGAGGCCGGCATCAAGATCGTGCGCCGCGCTCTGGAAGAGCCGTTGCGCCAGATCGTCGCCAACGCGGGCGAGGAGCCCTCGGTCGTGCTGAACAAGGTCGCCGAAGGCAAGGGCAACTTCGGCTTCAATGCCCAGACCGAAGCCTACGGCGATCTCGTAGAGATGGGCGTCGTCGATCCGACCAAGGTCGCGCGCACGGCGCTGCAGAATGCAGCTTCAGTCGCCGGCCTGCTGCTCACGACCGAAGCGATGGTGGCCG
>VBDE01000333.1 GCA_005883665.1 Betaproteobacteria bacterium | reverse complement strand
CCGAAGTCCGTGTACCAGACCTTGCCTTCCTTATCGACCAGCACGTCGTGCGGCTCGCTCGTCGGCCGCACCACGTCGTATTGGGTGACGATCGCGCGGGTGTCGCGGCCCTTGGGACGCGGCAGCGTCTTCAGCTCGTACGGCCAATGGTCGACCGCGCTCAGGTTGATGGTCGCGAGATAGTCGGCGAGCTTCCGATATTGCTCGGGCGTTCCGGCGCGGCTGCGATCCAGCATGGGTTGGGGCTTGATCGGCTGGCTTACGGCGCCATAGCCCAGCATGCGGCTGATCACGTGCGTCCACTCGTCGGAATCGTGCGTCGAGCGCACGACGCGCTCCAGCGTGTGGCAGCCGACGCAATTGAGCAGCCCGGCCTTCTGCTCTTCGGTACCGGGGATGCTCATCATCCACTCGGCGTTGGTGAGCTGGCCGGCGAGATTCTTGGTCGTCTTCAGCTTGATGTCGGCCGTCGCGGCTTTTCCATTCGCCACGGCCGCCTTGGCCGGGGAGTCGATGTCGTAGCCGACCGCCCGGATGCTGAGCGCGTATACGCCCGGCTGCAAGCGGTCGCGCGGAAAGCTGTAGCGGCCCTCCGCATCCGTGGTCACGCTGACCTGGACGATAGCTCCGGGCCGGTGCGCGGTGACGACCACGCCTTCCATCTTGCCTTCGGCCTCGGAGCTGACGACACCGGTGAGCGCCGCATCACCTTCAGCCCGGACGGCGTTGCCGAGCGGCGGAAAGACCATCGCGGCGGCGATGGCGGCAAGGGTCAACATCAGTTTGGCTCGCATAGGGTTCTCCCGATGAAAACTATGCGGTATCCTGCCACACTTTGGCCCCGCGGGGGTAGAGGGAGGAATCTCGTCATGGTCACACGCTTCTTTTCGGCGATTTTCGGAATCGGCCTTGCGGTCGCCATCCCGCCGGCGCATGGCGCCGATGAGATCGAGGCGAAAGCGCAGCCCTGTGCGGCATGCCATGGGGACAAAGGCGTTCCTACCGACCCGAAGACCATTCCGGTCATCTGGGGCCAGGAGCAGAGTTACCTCATGAAGCAGTTGCGCGATTTTCGGAACGGCGAGCGCGCGAGCGCGATCATGTCACCCATCGCCAAGGATCTGGCCGAGGGCGATCTGCGCAAGATCGCGGCCTATTTCGCGGCCAAGACGTGGCCGGCGCGGCGGGCGTCCGCAAAGCCGCCGTTGCCGCCGAAAGGCATCGCCCAGTGCCAGGCCTGTCATCAGCCGAACTTCCAGGGTGGCATGCCGGCGCCGCGGCTGGCCGGGCTCAGTTATGAATACCTGGTCGCGGCAATACGCGCCTTTGCCACCGAGCAGCGAACCAACAACCTCGACATGCCGAAATTCATGCAAATGCTGACCGAGCGCGAGCGCAACGCCATCGCGCGCTATCTCTCCGCGCTGTGACGACGAGCCCGCTCACGCGGGCCTGAGCCGCATCTGCTCCAGGATCTCGCGCCCGACGAAGCCGTAGGGATTGGCGATCGTCTCCGCGATCTCGTAGTGGTTGTACCCCTCGGCGTACACGAGCTTCACCGGCTTGCCCGCCTTCTTCAGCGCCTCGGCGAACTCGCGCGTCTGGCGCTTGAACTCCGGCGTCTCCAGCGACCCGTACAGCAGCACGATGGGCGCGACGATCTTGTCGAGGTGCCGCTGCGGTGACAGCTCCTGCTCCATCTCGTCGGAAAACTTGACGTAGTTGCCGCGCTTGGACAGGCGCGGGGCGCGCAGGTCGTACATGCCGCTCGAGAGCACGTAGCCCTTCACCGTGTCGGGCGGAAGGCCGTGGTCCTTCTTCCAGTCGGTGATCGCGACGACGCCGCCCAGGTGCGACCCCGAGGAGCGGCCCGAGACGTAGAGGCGGCTCGCGTCGCCGCCGAAGCTCGCCGCGTTGCGGTAGGTCCACGCGACCGCGCGCCGCACCTGCTCGACCATGGGGAAGAGGCTGCCGCCGGCGTCCGTGACCTTGACGAAATCGGGCACGACGAAGTGCGCGCCCGCGCCGACGAACATCTCCGCCGGGTAGCCGAAGTCCCTCGCGGTCCGGCCCAGCCACGCCCCGCCGTGGATGAAGACGTTGATCGGCGCGTTCGCCGCCCTGGCGAGGTAGATGTCGAGCTTCTCGATCTCGCTCGGACCGTACGCCACGCGGCGCGGCGGGCCGAGGCGCTGACGCGCGAGCTCGCTGTTGGTCGCGTTGCGCGCGCCGATCTGCCTCGAGTTCGGCGCGTACACCGACTGGTCGTAGGCGTCGTCGAGGTCGGACTGGTCCAGGTCGAGCCAGACGCGCGTGCCCTTGGTGCGCACCGCCTTCGGCGCGCAGTCTTCGGCGCGGACGGAGCCGGCCGCCGCGGCGAGCGCTCCGAGAAACGTCCTTCGTGTCGTCAGCATGGTGTCCTCCGTTCTTCTACGGTTGTTGCCCCGGCCTCGAGAGGATCATCTCCTTGAAAGAGAGCGTCATGACTTCCTCGCCGTTCTGATTGGTGACGCTCGACCGGAACGAGACGAAGCCGCGGTCCGGCCGCGACCGGGAGACCCTCG
>VBDE01000332.1 GCA_005883665.1 Betaproteobacteria bacterium | reverse complement strand
GGCTTTCACCATCCGCTGGCGCGCGACGATGATGGCGCGGTCGGTGGACCGGAGATGCTCCTTGGTCCGGTCCGCGATGGGTCCCATGCTTTCCTGCACCGACGCATCCTGCATGGCGAGACCCCTGACCCCGTTGTAGTGGCGGCCGCTCTTCTGTTTGGCACGATCGATCAGGTAATCGTTGCTGCGGTTGGCCGCCGGACGGAACGTCCCGGGTATCAGCTCGGGATGAACGCCATTGCCGTCCTTGATGAGTTCGATATGCTCCTCGGGTATGGGGTGGGTGGGATGAAACGTCATCGACCACGCCATGCAATTTTCGTCGTCTATGGGCACCCATGCATGGCCGTTGAGCGCGTTGCCGGCGTAGGGAGGAATGAGGGTGTACCACGGCATGATCCACTGCGTGATCCGCCAGTAATAGTTGCCGGGGTCCGCATCGCGCCGCGCGCCGATGAGCAGGCCGCCGGCGGAGTCGAGGATGTGGAAGGTGGTCTTCGTGGATTTCGCGAACTTCGCGCCCGCGGTGTTCCGATCGAACGGGTCAGTGGCCAGATCCCCGCGGTGCAGGAACGAAACATGGCTGGAATCGATGCCGCCCTCCACCGCCTGAAGGTAGTTGCTCTCCTGCCAGCGTTTGGTGGTGACGCGGTGCGACGGGGGCAGATGCACCCACTCGAAGTTCGGCAACGGCGGCTTTTCCTCGGGCGGCCCCATGTAGGTCCAGACGACTCCGCCCAGTTCCACGCACGGGTAGGACTTGAGCTTGATGCCCTGGCGCATGCCGCTCTCTTCCGGCTCCGAGGGCAGGTCCACGCACTGGCCGTTCACGTCGTACTTCCACCCGTGGTACGGGCAGCGCAGCCCGCACTCCTCGTTGCGCCCGAACCACAGCGACACGCCGCGGTGGGCGCAGAACTCGTCGATCATGCCGATTCGTCCCTCCGTATCGCGGAAGGCGACCAGCTTCTCTCCCAGTAGTTTCACGCGAACCGGAGGGCAGTCGCGCTCCGGCAACTCCCAGTCGAGCAACGCGGGTATCCAGTAGCGCCGGAACAACTCGCCCATCGGCGTGCCGGGGCCCGTGCGGGTCAGGAATATATTCATCTCTTGGGTCAGCATGGTCGTTCCACCGTCTCAGCTCGCGTCCCGGCGATACCTTCTCATCGTTCGCGCACCCTGGCGCTGTCGATGTCGATCCGGCCGCTGAAGGCGAGAAGCTTGGTCAGCTCGCGCGTGCTCTTCACTTTGTCCAGGGACCACAGGAGCTCCGTGAGCCTCGCTGCGCGCCCCGCGCCGGCAACCGGCTCGACGTTCTCGCGCAGCTTCTCGTTGAGGTCCGCGTCGGTAAAGGGATTCTTGTGGTGCCCGGGGAACGGCCGCGCATCGCCATGCACGACCGTGCCGTCGTCGAGCTCGATCTCGACGCGCGACAAATAGCCCATCTGCGCGCGCTTGTGCTTGCCCATGGCGTGCGAGCCCAGCTCCGGCGCGGGTGCGCAAGCGACCTTCTTGATGAACGCCTGCCGCTCCGGGTTAAGAAACACATTGGGGCTGAAGCTGTTCACCCGGATGGTGCCGTCCAGGACCGCGGCCGAGACGATATAGGGCAACGAATGATCGGCGGTCTCGCGCGAGACGGGATTCCACGGATCCTGGCGTATCTTGACCAGGTGATCGTAGGCGCCCTCCTCGGCGAACACGCGTATTTGCGTGATCCGGGAAAGATCCTCGATCCGGGACCGGGCGTCGACGGCGGCCTGTATGGCGCTCTGCGCTACGGAGCCGACCGGCCAGCGCTTCATGAAGGCCTCGCTCACCCGTGCGAGCGGGATGCGCGGGTTCAGCCGCTCGCGCAGCACCGGGACCGGGTCGTCCTTCATGTTCATTTTTTGCAGGAAGCCGCACTTCCCGACGA
>VBDE01000303.1 GCA_005883665.1 Betaproteobacteria bacterium | reverse complement strand
GGGCCGCACCTTGTCGAATTCGCGGATCCACTCCGGCCGTCCGACGGAATAACCGAGCCGAATGCCCGCGAGCCCGAGCTTCGACAGAGTGCGCATGACCACGAGATTCGGGAATTCCGCCAGGCGCGTCATGAAAGTTTTGCGCGCGAAGGGGTGATAGGCCTCGTCGATCACCACCAGTCCCGGCGCCGCGGCGATGATCTGTGCAATGGCCTCATCCGAAAATAGATTCCCGGACGGATTATTGGGATAGTCGATGAACACCACCGCAGGCCGGAGTCGGGGTTGAGCAGCACCCCGACATAGCGCAATCCCGCGAACTGCGCGTAGTGGCTGAACATGAAGAAGCACGGCCGGGGCGCGAGCACCACGGCTCCCGGACGCGCCACGCTTTGGATGATGATGTGAATGATCTCGTCCGACCCGTTGCCGAGAAGGATGTCGTACTCGGAACCGATTCCCATCACTTTGCGCAGACGCTGCACCAGAGCCGGCGCGGTCGGATCGGGATAGCGGTTGATCTCGGCGTTTGCCACCGCCTCGCCGATCTCGCGGCGCAGCCCGTCTGGCAGGCGATAGGGATTTTCCATCGCATCGAGCTTCACCATGCCCTCCGCCGATTGGACGTGATAGGCGGTGAGCGCCCGAATCTCGTCGCGGATGACCTTTTCCGGTCCGGCGCTCACGCCTTGCCTTTGAGCGTTTTCCCGAATCTGAGCTCGGCCGACCGCGCGTGCGCCTGAAATCCTTCGCCGTTCGCTAGGGTCATGGCGAGCTTGCCGAGCTTTTGCGCGCCTTTGCGCGAGACCGAAATGATGCTCGAGCGCTTCTGGAAGTCGTACACACCGAGCGGCGAAGAAAACCTCGCCGTGCGCGAAGTCGGCAAGACGTGGTTCGGCCCGGCGCAATAATCCCCCAGAGCCTCCGACGTGTACGGCCCGAGGAAAATCGCGCCGGCGTGGCGGATTTTTTTCAGCCATTCTCTCGGATTCGCAACCGAGAGCTCCAGGTGTTCCGGAGCGATCCGGTTGGCGATTTCGCACGCCTCGTCGAGGTTTCTCACCTTGATCAGCGCCCCGCGCCGGTGCAGCGACTTCTCGATGATTCCCGCACGCGACATGTCTGCAAGCGATCGTTCGATGCTTTCCTCAACGCGCTCGATGAACGCCCCGTCGGGCGAAATGAGGATGGCTTGGGAAGTCTCATGGTGCTCGGCCTGCGAAAAAAGATCCATCGCGATCCAGTCCGGCTCGGTCGAGCCGTCGCAAATCACCAGGATCTCGGTCGGGCCTGAAATCATGTCGATGCCGACCGTACCGAATACGCGACGTTTTGCTGCCACAACCCAGGCGTTGCCTGGGCCGACGATCTTGTCGACCGGCGGGATGGTCTGCGTACCATAGGCGAGCGCAGCGATCGCCTGAGCGCCGCCAATCGCGAACACGCGGTCGACGCCGGCAATCGCAGCCGCCGCGAGAACGAGCGGGTTGCGCTCGCCGCGCGGCGTCGGCACGCACATGATGAGCTCGCGGACGCCCGCGATCTTGGCCGGGATGGCGTTCATCAGGACCGACGAGGGGTATGCTGCCTTGCCACCGGGCACGTACAAGCCGACACGGTCGAGCGGGGTCACGCGCTGCCCGAGCGTCGTGCCGTCCGCTTCGGTGAATTGCCACGACTTCGCGAGTTGTCGCTCGTGGTACTTGCGGATGCGCGCCGCGGCCTGCTCCAGTGCATCGCGCTGCGTGCGCTCAAGCCCCGCGCGCGCCTGCTCAAGGACAGACGGCTTCAGCTCGAGTTCGGCGACTCGTACGGCCTTGACCCGATCGCCCCATTCGGGGTTTTCGTTGTATTCGAGGACCGCGGCGTCGCCACGGTTGCGCACGTTTTCGCAAATCTCCACAACCTTACGCTCGACTTCCTCGTCGAACGTGGCGTCGAACGAAGTTAGCGCCTTGAGACGCGCGTCGAAACCAGCTTCCGTCGTCGAAAGTCGGGCGATCTCAAGCATGCGTTCCCGCGGCCTTCGTGAACTGGTCGAGGAGCGGCTGGATGGCGTCGCGCTTGAGCTTGAGCGCGGCCTGGTTGACGATGAGGCGGGCGCTGATCGGTCGGATCTCCTCGACTGCGCGCAGGCGATTGGCGCGCAGCGTATCGCCGCTGGAGACCAGATCGACGATCGCGTCGGCCAGACCCACGAGCGGCGCGAGCTCCATCGAGCCGTAGAGCCTGATCAGATCGACGTGCACGCCCTTGGCTGCGAAGTGCTCGCGCGCGGTCTGCATGTACTTGGTCGCCACGCGCAAACGCGCGCCCTGGCGCACGGCGCCCGCATAATCGAAGCCTTCGGGAACCGCGACCATCATGCGGCACGACGCGATGCCGAGGTCGAGCGGCTGGTACAGTCCCTCGCCGCCGTGCTCGAGCAGCACGTCCTTGCCCGCGACGCCGAGCTCCGACGCGCCGTGCTGGACGTAAGTCGGAACATCGGCCGCACGCACGATGAGCAGCCGCAGGTC
>VBDE01000302.1 GCA_005883665.1 Betaproteobacteria bacterium | reverse complement strand
CACCGCGGTAGGCGGGGAGGAAAACGAGGGGTTCCACATCCAGAACAGGCTCATCGGGGAAAAATGGGACAAGGTGCGCGAAACGGACATACCTTGCCCGGGAAAAAATCATTTCACGGTGCTCGAACAGGTCTGCGACCCTGAGAGCGGTTTGTTCAAGTCGATGCTCGAAATGATGGACGTGTAGAACAGCCGGGCCGCCGCCAACCACGGCTAGAGTCCACGCATGGAACCCAAGCAGCTGCTCACGCAGAGCTTTCAAGCCGCAGTCGCGGCCGCCGACCCGCTCAAGATCCTCCCGGCTCACCTCCCCCATCCGCCGTCCGGCGAAACGCTCGTGGTCGGCGCGGGCAAGGCCGCCGCCTCGATGGCGCTTGCGGTCGAACAGCATTGGCCCCGGGACGCGGCGCTGGAGGGCCTGGTCATCACCCGCTATCGGCACGGGCTGCCGACACGCCGCGTCAAGGTGATCGAAGCCGGACACCCTGTTCCGGACGGGGCGGGCGAGTCCGCTGCGAAAGAAATTCTGCAGCGGGTCAGAGGCCTTTCGCCGAGCGACCTGCTGCTCGCCCTCATATCCGGCGGAGGCTCCGCGCTGCTCAGCCTTCCCGTCGAGGCCGTCGGCATGGAAGCGCTGAAAGCGACGACGAGGGAACTGCTTCGCAGCGGTGCGCCGATTCAGGACATCAACGCCGTGCGAAAGCACCTTTCCGCGATTCAAGGGGGCCGGCTCGCCGCGGCGTGCAAAGCGCCCGTGCTCGCACTGATCATTTCCGATGTTACGGGCGACGATCCCACCCACATCGCCTCCGGTCCGTGTGCGCCCGACCCGACGACGTACCGCGACGCCCTCGAAGTTCTTCACCGTCACGGCGTCAACGCGCCTCCAGAGGTCAGGGAACACCTCGAGCGGGGCGCGGGCGGCGAGGTTTCTGAAACACCCAAACCGGGGGACAAAATTTTTGCGCGCGTCGAAAACCGCGTCATCGCCACAGCACGGCAGGCGCTGCGCGCGGCGCAGGAATTTTTCCATGCGCAGCGGATTCATACCATGAACCTCGGCGACAGCGTGACGGGCGAGGCATCGGAGGTCGCGAAAGTGTACGCAGCGCTTGCGCGCCAAATCGCGCAATATGCTGACCCGATGAAGCCACCGGTCGCGCTGATTTCCGGGGGCGAATGCACGGTCACCGTGCGCGGCAACGGGCGCGGCGGACGCTGCAGCGAATTCCTGCTGTCCCTCGGAATAGAACTCGCCGGCATCCCGAACGTCTACGCAATCGCCGGCGATACGGACGGCATCGACGGCTCTGAAGACAATGCGGGTGCGGTACTCCTGCCGGATTCGCTTGTGCGCGGCGCTCGTCTCGGGCTCGACGCCAGGAAACTGCTCGCCGACAATGACGCGTACGGGTTTTTTTCGCGGCTCGAAGACCTTGTCGTAACCGGGCCGACTCGGACCAACGTCAATGACTACCGGGCGATCCTGATCCGCTGAGCCGACTTGCGCTTTGGGTGGGCGCCGCAGGCCTATCCGATATCGAGATCCGGCTGTACACCCCCGGGATAGGTGAGCATGCCGGCCGCGATCACGGCCCCCTTGGTCAAGACGTGCGGCTCGCTGCGCCGCATGTCAATCAAATGTTCGACTTCGATCTCGCGCGACGCCAGCCAGTCCGAGATGAGCCGGCGATGGCATCTTGAGGGATGCTGCTCGGCGCACATCATGGCGAGCCTCGTCCCGCGCGCGCTCTCGACGAGCCGGCCGGCCCCGGCGGCGAACTCCTCAGACTCCATGTAATCCGCATAGCCGCGAAACGATTCGTTCCGCAGTCCCGTGTTCCGCGAATTCGGTCGCGGCCTGCGGAAGCCGCCGAGCGCCCTGCCCTCCCATTGATAGCCGATGCCGTGCTCGGCAAGCCAACTCTCCAGCGCAGTCCGATTGAACTGGGGATGGCGGCGCGAGCCGGGATGCGCGCGCACGTCGACTAGCAACCGGACGCCTGCACCTCTGAGCATGGAGGCCAGCTCCTCCACGGGGCGTGTTCCATGGCCGATGGTCCAGATTTTCACAGAGTCCATGAGACGGGCGTTCCAGAGGGGTACTGCCCGAAATCGGCGAAAAGAATGATGGCCATTGGCGGATTTCGACGATCCTCTCCCGAAAGCCAGCGGGTATACCGCGATCGGGTAAACCCTACAAGGGGGTAGGTCCCAGGGTATTTCGCGGCCAGATTTAGGAAATCAACCAATGTTTCAGGACCTTCACGTAGCGGATCATGTAACCTAGTGACGCTCCGCTGACGAGAGCGCGATAGCCGCGCAGGAAGTCGCCTTTTTGGGGCACGAGGACGCCATGGAAAGAATGACGGCGAGCCAGGAAAGACCGGGGCAGGCGCAACGCGGCAAGACCCTCTTCCCATTCTTAGTGCTGGGGATCGGGGTCGCGATGTCCCTGCTGCTGCACTTCGTTATCCGGGACAACGTCAAGGGCGAGGCGCAGTTGCGCTTCGAGCGCCAGGCGAGCGATGCGCAGCACGTGATTGAGGCGCGCATCAAGTCCTATGCTGACGTTCTTCACGGACTCGGGGCCCTGTTCAACACCTCCAATTCGATCCCTCGCGCAGAATTCCGCCGCTACGTCGCGGCCCTCGACTTGCCGAACCGCTATCCGGGATTTCAAGGCCTCAACTACGCCGAATACGTTCCGCACGAAGCCAAAACGAGATTCGAGGCTCGAGTAAGGCGCGACACCAGCCTCGACCCACGGGGATACCCCGGCTTCGCCATCAAGCCCGCCGGAGATCGAACGGAATATTTTGTCCTGAGCTACCTCGAGCCGCTGGCGGGCAACGAACTCGCTTTCGGACTGGACATCGCCAGCAACCCTCCCGTAGCGGTGGCCTTGGCGGCCGCCCGCGATAGCGGGAACCTGACCTCCTCGGGGCGTTTGCTCGAGGCGGGCCGGAGCCGCTCAGTATTCCTCGCCATGCGGCTGCCAGTGTACCGAGCCGGCATGCCGATCGAGACTATAGAGCAGCGGCGCGCTGCCTACGCCGGTTCCGTCGGTGCCGGGTTTCGTATGCGAGAGTTGATCCAGGGCGCACTGGATAAATCCAAGCTGCAATACCTGCGGTTCAGGCTATACGACGCCGGACTCATAAAAGACAAGACGCCTTCGGCTGCGATTCGCGAGGATCGGCTGCTTTTCGACAGCAACGACCTGCTCGACGCCTCGCCGAAGGCTTCCAGTGCCAGGGATCCGGACGCGTCGTTCGCGACCAGCCTGCCGATGGAGGTAGGTGGGCGGATCTGGGAAGTGCGCTTCAGCGCGAGGAAGGAGGCCTGGTGTCCAGCCTGTTGCTGGTCTTCGCGCTGCATTCGCTCTCGTCTTCCCGGCGCCGGGCAGTCCGGATGGCCCAAGTGATCACCAAAGACCTGCGCGAGAGCGAGGCAAGCCTCGCCCAGGCGCAGCGTATTGCACAACTCGGAAATTGGTCGCTCGATTTCGAGACCGGCGAGATGAGCCGGTCGGCCGAGATGAATCGCATTTTTGGCCACGCGGCGGCTTCGACGACGCAACGATTCGAAGACTTCCTGGGGAATATTCACCCAAAAGATCGAAACGTGCTCGAGCAGACGCTACAGCAGGCTGCCAAGACGGGGCAGGACAGCGACATGGAGCATCGCATCGTCACAAGAGACGGTATGACGCGCTGGGTGCATACCATAGTCAGCAGGTCGCAACATGACCAAAAGCAGCTTCTCAACGGCACTATCAGAGACATCACCGAGCGCAAGCTCGCCGTGGTGCGGCTCACGGTCGAGCACGGGGTGACACAGCTCGTCGCGGGCGCTGTCGATCCCAAGGAAGTCATGCCCGGAATCATCGAAGCCATGTGCACAGGGCTCGGCTTCGAATGCGGCTCGCACTGGAGTCTCGACAAGGACGGGGCCCTTCTCCAATGCACTGCGAATTGGGGAGAAAACGTGCCCGCAATCGCGGAGTTCCTCGCCCTCACGAGGAAAATGTCCGTGCCCAGCGGCCTGGATCTGCCCGGCCGCGCGTGGGCGGGACATGAACCCGTCGTACTCACCGACCTAGGCTCCGAGCAAGGTTTCAGCCGGACCACCGTGGCTTTGCAAGCCGGGCTGCACGGCGCGCTCGCGCTTCCCATCGTCGCTGCAGGCAGAACTTTCGGGGTTATCGAGCTGTTCAGCGCGGGAACCATTCAGCCGGACGAGGCTCTCGTGCAGCTGCTGAAATCCCTCAGCGCACAGATCGGCCAATCCTTCCAGCGCAGGCTCGCCGAGGATCAGCTGCGGTTCATCGCCACCCACGATTCTCTGACCGACTTGCCCAACCGCAGCCTGTTCAACGAGCGGCTGCGCCACGCCCTTCACCAGGGCACGCGCTACAACCGCGGCATCGCGGTGATGTTCATCGACATCGACCGCTTCAAGGTCGTCAACGACTCTCTCGGGCACAGCGCCGGGGACCGACTGCTCCAGGATTGCGGCAAGCGGCTCGCCGAATGCCTGCGCGAGAGCGACACGGTCGCTCGCTTCGGGGGAGACGAGTTCGTCGTCATGATCGAAAACTTCACGGCGCCGAAGGACGCTATAGCGGTCGCCCAGAAGAGCCTTGCCAGCTTGGCAAGGCCGTTCTTCGTGGATGGGCAGGAGTTCCTCATGTCCGCGAGCATCGGCATCAGCACCTTCCCCGACGATGGAAAGGACACGGAGACGCTGCTCAAGAACGCCGACATCGCGATGTACCGCGCCAAGGACCAGGGACGAAACAATTACCAGTTCTACTCGGCGCAGATGAACAAGCACACGTTTGAGCGCCTGGCGATGGAATCGAGCCTTCGCCGCGCGGTGGAGCGCAACGAGTTCCTGCTGCACTATCAGCCCAAGCTCGATCTGCGCACCGGCGCGATCGCGGGCGTGGAAGCGCTGATACGCTGGAAGCACCCCGACTGGGGCATGGTCTCGCCGGCCCAGTTCATCCCCCTTGCCGAGGAAACCGGGCTCATCGTCCAAATCGGAGAATGGGTCCTGAAGACCGCCTGCGACCAAAACCGGGTGTGGCGGGAACAGGGCATTCCGCCGATGCGCGTCGCGGTGAATCTCTCCGCGCGCCAGTTTTCGCAAAAGACTCTGCTGAGCGACGTCGCCAGGACCGTCGCTCAAAGCGGCCTGACCCCTGACTGCCTGGAACTCGAAATCACCGAAAGCTATGTGATGACGAACCCGGAGCACGCCACGGAGACGCTCCACAAACTGAAGGCCATGGGCATCACCCTCTCGATCGACGATTTCGGGACCGGCCTTTCCTCGCTTGCCTATTTTCATCAAGGACATTCCGAACGAAGCCGACGACATGGCGATCACCAAGGGTGTCATTGCGCTTGGGCACAGCCTGCGGCTGAAAGTCGTCGCCGAGGGCGTCGAGACAAAAGAACAACAGGATTTCCTGCGCAGTAACGACTGCGACGAGATGCAGGGATACCTGTTCAGCAAGCCGCTCCCCGCAGACGAGGTAACAGCATTACTGAAAGGCCATTCTCCGAAACAGAATTTGACCGTCGTAGACCCGCGGAAGAGAGCCTGACCTAATGCCACAGCCGACTCCGTTCCTAGGCGCCAGGTTCCAGGCCGGAAAGGCAGCGGCTTCCGGTGTCCGCATCCACCCCGCAATCTACGTCAGGCCCGCATTGATGGCGGCCGAGCGCTAGCCGTTTCCGCAAACGCAGTGGTAGCAAATAGAGAAGGCCGGGCAATCCGGCCTTTTCGTTTGTGCAACCAGGCTTTAGAACCCTTTCTGCTCGGCTTGCTCCGTTCCCCAGGCTGATCAGGTGCAACCGGGTAGGACCATGTCGGGTAAACCTTACAGGGATTGCCTTAGGGGGTTTCTAGGGGTTTTCGAGCGTGAGCCTAGGGAATCGCCCAATTCCCAGGGGGCCGCAGCCCGGCCCATGATCAGAGCGCCTGTTGAGGTCACCACGAGATCCAAAGAGCATGAGAACCCCTCTCCCAAATCGAATTCAAACGTTGTTCAGCCGCGGGAAAGATTCGAGCCGGTCTCGCGCCATCGCCGATTCGGTCCCGTTTTATTCATTCAGTGCTACGGAGGTAAGAAAAGTGAACACACAATTGGCCGCAAAATCCACAGAGCAAGTCATCGCCGCGATCCAGGCGCTCGATCTGGATCCCATCAAGTTCAAGCTGATGGATCCCGAGGAAGGGCAAGGCTGGTCGCGCGAGTACGTGAATCAGATGGCAATCGAATACAAGCGGTTTCTGACGCTGTCCGTAAAATATTCGGAAGAGACGATCGCGCCGAGCAAGGACGTCGACAAGTTCTGGCACGGCCACATCCTCGACACCATGAAATACGCCGAAGATTGCCAAAACGTGTTCGGCTACTTCCTGCACCACTTCCCCTACTTCGGGATGCGCGGGGAAGAAGATGCCGCAAATCTTGCTGAAGCGGGAAGGACGACGAAGCGCCTGTACGAGAAGGAATTTGGCGAAGCCGTTTCCAGCCGAGCTGCCATGTGCGGCGTTGCGGTGACAGACCGCCCAGCGATGTGCGGTGTAGCGGTGACCAGAGACGCTGCCATGTGTGGCGTTGCGGTGACAAATCGTCCAGCGATGTGTGGTGTGGCCGTGGCAAACGATGCTGCTGCGATGTGCGGAGTCGCGGTCTCCATGTGTGGAGTGGCGGTGACGAAAGACATTGCCGCCATGTGCGGCGTGGCTGTTACCCCCCTCTTTGGCTCCCGCAAGCCAGACGTTCACAACATACTCAATACCTCGGTTCGTCCCAGACTGGCGCTTGCCGCCTGACTTCGCACCTGTACCAGAAACAAAAAAGGCCGGAGCAATCCGGCCTTTTCTTTCGGGGCAACCGAAACGATTACGCTTTCGCCTCCGCCGCCTTAGGCTCTTCCTTCTGCTCAGGACGATCGAGCAGCTCGACCATCGCCATCGGCGCATTGTCTCCCTTCCTGAACCCGTATTTCAGGATGCGCAGGTAGCCGCCGTTTCGCTTCGCGTA
This sequence comes from Betaproteobacteria bacterium, assembly GCA_005883665.1. GTDB lineage: Bacteria > Pseudomonadota > Gammaproteobacteria > Burkholderiales > SG8-39 > VBDM01. Next base: position 2,039 of record VBDE01000302.1, on the reverse strand, counting down.
GCGCGGCCCCAGCTCGGAGAAGAGCTTCGCAACGATGTCGCGGTCGCGCAGGCGGTTGAAGGCGAGGCGTCGGTTGGCGAGCGTGGCTTGCTTGCCGAGCGTGATCATCGGCTCGACCACGCGGCGCAGCTCCTTTGCTTTGGGAAGAGTGGTTTGGATGACCTCGTGTTTCAACAGCGAAACGGTCATGTTTCGCAGCATCGCCAGGCGATGGCTGCTGGTGCGATTGAGCTTCCTGAGTCCGTGGCGGTGGCGCATCTTCTTGTACCTCCGCCTCGATCACGCGGTCCGCGCGGTCTCCAGCCCCGCAGGCGGCCAGTTCTCGAGCTTCATGCCGAGCGTTAGCCCGCGCGAGGCCAACACTTCTTTGATTTCGTTGAGCGATTTTCGGCCTAGATTGGGCGTCTTGAGAAGCTCGGTCTCGGTGCGCTGGATCAGGTCGCCGATGTAATAGATGTTTTCCGCCTTTAGGCAATTCGCCGAGCGCACGGTGAGCTCGAGATCGTCCACCGGACGCAGCAGGATAGGATCGACCTGCGGGGCCTTCTTTTCCTCGACCGCCGGAGCCGTGCCTTCGAGCGCCGCGAAAACGGAAAGCTGATCGACCAGGATCCTCGCTGCGTAACGGATCGCCTCCTCGGGCTCGATCACGCCATTCGTCTCGATGTCGATGATGAGCTTGTCGAGGTCAGTGCGCTGCTCGACGCGCGCCGATTCGACCGAATAAGACACGCGCCTGACGGGCGAGAACGAAGCGTCCAGTATGATCTTGCCAATCCCTTTGGATTCCTCGGGGACGACGCGGAGATTCCCGGGGATGTATCCGCGGCCGTTCTCGACTTTGATTTGCATCTCTATCTTGCCACCAGGAGAGAGATGCGCGATCACGTGCTCAGGGTTGATGATCTCGACGTCGTGCGTGGCCTCGATATCGCCTGCCGTCACCGGACCGTCGCCCTTCTTCTTCAGATTGAGCAGCGCGTCCTCCCGGTTGTGAAGCTTGAGCACCACGCCCTTGAGGTTGAGCAAGATATCGACGACGTCTTCCTGGACGCCTTCGATCGTCGAGTATTCATGAAGCACTCCCGCGATCTGCACTTCGGTCGCTGCAAATCCGGGCATCGACGAAAGCAGGACTCGGCGCAACGCATTGCCGAGCGTATGGCCATACCCGCGCTCGAACGGCTCCATCACGACTTTGGCGTGATTAGGGGCAATGCCCTGGACGTCGATGATGCGCGGTTTCAGAAATCCACTGGTTTGCATGTAAGACCCTCAATACGATATGTGGCTTGCGCCGGATACTTCGAGTGCCGCGTTATCTCGAATACAACTCGACCACCAGGCTTTCGTTGATCGTGGAAGGCAGATCGGAACGTGCCGGAAGCGCCTTGAACGTGCCCTTCATTTCCTTTGCATTGACCTCGATCCATTCCGGGAAACCGCGCGTTTCGGCCGCAGCAACCGAGCCCTTGACGCGAAGCTGCTCTTTCGTCTTGGGCGCGACTTCGACGGTGTCGCCCGGCCGCACCTGATAGGAAGGCATGTTGACGCGCTTGCCGTTTACGAGGATGCCGTTATGGCGCACGATTTGGCGCGCCTCGGTGCGGCTCGCGCCGAACCCCATGCGGTACGAAACGGTATCCAGGCGCGACTCCAGCAGCTGCAGAAGACGCTCGCCCGTCACGCCTTTGCTGCGCGAGGCCTCTGCATAGGTCTTGCGGAACTGGCGCTCGAGCAGCCCGTATATGCGGCGCAGCTTCTGCTTCTCCCGCAGCTGCTTGCCGAAATCGGACATGCGGCCGCCGCTTTTCTGCCCGTGCTGTCCCGGCGCATAGCTGCGGCGCTCGATCGCGCATTTGTCGGTGAAGCATTTCTCGCCCTTGAGGAAGAGCTTCTCCCCCTCGCGGCGGCACTGGCGGCACTTGGCATCGAGATCTCGGGCCATGCGTATTCCTCTATATGCGCCGCTTTTTCGGCGGCCTGCAGCCGTTGTGGGGCACGGGCGTCACATCCGCAATGCTGCTGATCTTGAGACC
>VBDE01000301.1 GCA_005883665.1 Betaproteobacteria bacterium | reverse complement strand
GGGGGAGGTCACGCACATCGTGATCTGCGTCGACGGCGGATGGGCGATCGAGACGAGCGGACTGCTGCAGGGCAGCGCGCGGACGATTCGAGAAGCTCTCTATGGTCTGGCCTCGGCAGCCGATGAATTCGAGAAGGTTTTTGTTCGCCTGATCGCCGCCGCTGCGGAAGCCGGTGTGCCGACGATCGTTTGTACGCTCGTTCCGGCTCGATATGTCGACCCGGTGCAGGAGCGCGCGGCCGCCGCGGCGCTCGCGATCTTCAATGACCGCATCCTGCGGCGTGCGATCGCCGCGCAGCTCTCCATCGTGGAGCTGCGCCTGATATGCGACGAGGACAACGACTACGCGAGCGAGACGCTGCTCTCGCACGCGGGCGTGCGCAAGGTGGCGAACGTGGCCCGCTCGGCGCTCTACGACGTTTCGCGCAATCCCGGACGAACTCGCGTGTATTTCTAGCGGACCCGTTTGGACGCCGCTTGCGTGGGCGCGTTCTCTAGTTCCGTAGCGCTCCGAACACTTTTCTCAGTATCTCCGAGGCCGCGCCCGCCGGATCCTGGCGGACCTTCTTCTCTTCTTCGGCGATGGCGACGAACAAGCCGTCGAGCGCCTTGCGCGTGACGTAGTCCTCCAGCTGTGCGCCTTCTTCCTTCACGAGGCCGAACTTCGCTCCGCTCGCGGCGATCTCGTCGTACTTCTCGGCGAGCTTCACTTTTTCCATCGCCTTCTTGACGATCGGCCGGAACCGCTTGGCCAGCGGCTCGGAGGTCGTGCGCTTGAAATACTGAGTCGCAGCGTCGTCGCCGCCCGTGAGGATGCCTTTGGCGTCCTGCACGCTCATTTTCTTCACCGCATCGGCGAGCAAGGTCTTCGCCTCGGGCACTGCGGCCTCAGCTGCGCGGTTCATGCGAAGCACGAGCTCGTCGGCATGCCTGTCCATGCCGATCGAACGCATCACCGCCTCGACTCTTCGCAGGGAAGGCGGCAAAGGAATCTTGACGCGGTCGTTCCTGAAAAACCCGTTCTCGACGCCCAGGCGTGCGACGGCGGCGTGCCCGCCCCTAATCAGCGCTTCCTTAAGTCCGTTGACGGCGTCACGGTTCGAAATGTCGGCGAGGGACGCGGCCAACACGGTGGCCGGGACGAGGAGCGCGGCGACATATCCGGGAATGCGAAACAAGAACTCGCCCCTAGTTCACGCCGGCAGCGTGCGCCTGCCGGTCGGCGTGGTAGGAGGAACGCACCATAGCGCCTACTGCGGCGTGGGTGAAGCGGAGCTCCTGCGCTTCGCTCTCGAACATCGCGAAGGTATCCGGGTGCACGTAGCGCGCGACCGGAAGATGATGCACGGAAGGCTGAAGGTACTGGCCGATGGTGAGCATGTCCACGCCGTGCGCGCGCAGGTCGCGCATGACCTGGAGAATCTCGTCGTCGGACTCACCCAGGCCCACCATCAGGCCCGACTTGGTCGGGATGAGCGGATGGCGCACCTTGAAATCCGCGAGGAGCTCGAGCGAGTGCGGATAGTTGCCACCCGGCCGCGCCTGCCGGTAAAGCCTGGGCACGGTCTCGAGATTGTGGTTCATCACGTCCGGGAGCGCCGCGTCCAGCGCCTCGAGCGCGCGCTCCAGGCGCCCTCTGAAATCCGGCACGAGGATCTCGATTTTCGTCCGGGGCGAGCGCTCCCGCACCGCGCGGATGCAGTCGACGAAGTGACGCGCGCCGCCGTCCTTCAAGTCGTCGCGATCCACGCTCGTGATGACGACGTAGGCGAGGCCGAGCGCGGCGATCGTCTGCGCGAGGTGCGCAGGCTCCTCCGGATCGGGCGTGAGCGGCCGTCCGTGGGCGACGTCGCAGAACGGGCAGCGCCGCGTGCAAAGGTCCCCCAGGATCATGAAGGTCGCTGTGCCCTTTCCGAAGCACTCGCCGATATTGGGACAGGAGGCTTCCTCGCACACCGTGTGAAGATTGTTCTCGCGGAGGATTTGCTTGATTTCGTGGAAACGCGAGCCGGGCGAGGCGGCGCGCACGCGGATCCACTCGGGCTTTGCGAGCCGTTCGGCCGGAACGAGCGCGATCGGAATGCGCGTCTTCGCCAGGCCTTTCTTTTTTTCGAGGGTCGTCATTTGTCGATCAGCCGGGCGATACGGTGGGCGAGCTCATCGCCCATTTCTGTCGCGCCGGCGCGGATTCCGTGCGCGCGGGTCTGCGTGACCGCGAGGCCGGGATAGCCGCAGGGGTCGATCGCGGAGAAGGGCGCGAGGTCCATGTCCACGTTGAGCGCGAGGCCGTGATAGCAGCAGCCGCGCCGCACCCGAAGCCCGAGCGCCGCGATCTTCGCCCCGTCCACGTATACGCCCGGCGCGCCGATTTTTCTCTCGGCCGTCACATCGTGCTCGCGGAGCGTATCGATCACCGTCCGCTCGAGCAGCGTCACCATCGCGCGCACGGTGAGACCGCGCCGCGCGAGATCGACCAGAGCGTACACGATCGCCTGCCCCGGCCC
>VBDE01000300.1 GCA_005883665.1 Betaproteobacteria bacterium | reverse complement strand
TTCGACCCGCAGGTCATCCTGTCGAGCCCGCAACTCCGCAAGACCCTGCTGGAGGCCGACCCCGCGAAGATTGCCGGTCTCGCCGTGGTGAGTGAGGATCTTCGCCTGGAGTTGCCCAAAGTCCGCGCCGACACCCTCATCATCTGGGGCGCGCAGGACACGCTCGCGCCGCTTCGCACCGGCAAGGTTCTCGCCCTGAAACTGCCGAGCTCGCGGCTGGCAGTGATCGAGCGCGCCGCACACGTGCCGATGCTCGAAGCGCCCGAGCGTTTTCGCGCATTGCTCGAGCCGTTTCTGGAGCGGGGTCTGCAGCCGGCGCCGGCGAGCCTCGCCGCCCCCTTGGCGAAGCTCGGCGACGCAAGCTGCCAGCGCGAACGCAGTCGGATGTTCGAGGGCGAGTACGACAGCTTGACCCTCGAGGGCTGTCAGCAGGCCCAGATCCGCAACGCGCGCGTGCGCGAGCTGCGCGTCCTGGATTCCACCGTCACGATAGACGACAGTCGCATCGGCGGCGGCGAAACGGGCATCCATGCGAGCGACTCCACCATCGTGATGACTGGCGGGCGCATCGAGGGAAACGTGGCGATCACGGCGTCGGGGAGCCGGATCGATCTCGCGGCAGTCGAGGTCGAAGGGCGCGAGGCGGCGGTGGCCGCGCCGCGAAGATCCTATGTCGTATTCTCGCTCTGCCGGGTGCACAGCCCCCGCACCCAAGGCGAAGTGCACGAGTTCTACGCGGTCACCGCGAAGAACCCGCTGTAGAGGTGTTCTCTTACGTACGCCCCTGCAGGGCGGCGATGCGCTCCTCGATCGGCGGGTGGCTGGAGAAGAGCGCCATCCATCCCGGAGCGCCGTTCACGCCCGCCGCGGCAAGCGACTGCGGCAGCGCGCCCGGCTGCATGCCTCCGAGGCGCCTGAGCGCGCCGATCATCGGCTGCGGCGTACCCAGAAGCCGCGCCGAGCCCGCGTCGGCGCGGAATTCGCGCTGGCGCGAAAACCACATGACGATCATCGCGGCGAGGATCCCGAAAACGATCTGGGATACGATCACGGTGATGTAGTAGCCGGGACCGATTCCGCGCTCGGTGCGGAACACGGCCTTGTCCACGATGAAGCCGACAACGCGCGACAGGAAAAACACGAAAGTATTGAGCACGCCCTGGATGAGGGTTAGCGTGACCATGTCGCCATTGGCGACGTGAGTGACCTCGTGGCCGAGCACCGCTTCGACTTCATCGCGGCTCATCGATTCGAGCAGCCCGGTCGAGACTGCGACCAGCGCCGAGTTCTTGAATGCCCCGGTGGCGAAAGCGTTCGGCGCGCCTTCGTACACCGCGACGTCGGGCATGCCGATGTTTGCCTTGTCTGCCAGGCGCCGCACCGTATCGACGAGCCAGCGCTCGTGCGACCCTTCGGGCGACTTTATGATGTGCGCACCGGTGGACCACAGCGCTATTTGCTTGGAAATTAGGAGCGATATGAATGAGCCGCCAAAACCCATCACCAGAGAAAACCAGAGCAGCGTCTCGAGATTGAGGCCGTTCTGCGTGAGGAACTGGTCGACGCCGAGCGCGCTCGCAACGACCGAGAGCAGCAGCACCACTGCGAGGTTGGTCGCAATAAAGAGGAAGATGCGTTTCATGTTTTTGGCCTTCGCGTCGATAACAAGTTAGCGGCAAAATGGGGTCGGAGCTCGGGGATTTCAAGCGTGCGCGGACGGGATCAGGCCCGCGATTGTATCCCTTCCGTGAGCTGTGGGGTTGTTCCAGAAAAACAGAAAGGCGGGAGGTCCCGCCTTTCTGGTCCTGCGCGGCCCGTGGGCCGGGGTCGTGCTTTAGCTCTTGGATTCGGCCTTCTTGCTTTTGGCCTTGGCCTTTTTCTTGCCTTCCGACTTGGCGGTCTTCTTGCTCTGCGCCTTGGCGGGAGTCGTCGCGGATGGCGTCGCCGGATTGGGGGGCGTCTGCGCCGCGACGTTGAGAGTCGTGCCGGCGAATGCGGCTAGCATCAGGACTGCGATCAGCTTTTTCATTGGAACCTCGCTAAGAGTTAATGTCCATTGCTGCGGACACGTACCCGATAAACGCGAGCGCGCCGCCCGCGTTGACCCTATGCCCCGATTGATTTGCAAGTGTCGCCCGCGGGCGACAGCTTTTGCACTCCCGTACAATTCGTAACAAATGCCTCCGGAAAAAATCACGCTCGGCTTCATCGGCGCGGGCCGCGTCGGCACGGGGCTCGCGTCGGGATTTGCGCGGGCCGGCGTCGAAGTCCTCGCCGTCGCGAGCCGGAGCGTCGCT
>VBDE01000169.1 GCA_005883665.1 Betaproteobacteria bacterium | reverse complement strand
ATCGCGTTTTCGACCATCGAGGGTTTCAAATCTTTGCCTCGTACGACGAAGTGCATGTGGATCTTGGTGAAGACCTTGGGATCGGTTTCCGCGCGCTCGGAGCTTAGCCGGACTTCGCAAGCCGATATGCTTTGGCCGCTTTTCCTGAGGATCAGGACCACGTCGTAAGCAGTGCAGCCGCCGGTTCCGGCGAGCACGGTCTCCATCGGCCGCGGCCCGAGGTTACGCCCTCCGCCTTCGGGCGCCCCGTCCATCACGAAGGCATGACCGCTTTCAGTTTCGGCGATAAAGCTCATGTCGTCCGGGCCCACCCACTTAACTCTGCATTCCATTTTTTCGCGCTTTCGAACTCAGCTCTAATAAATTGAATATGTTTATTATTTTAAGGATTCCAGAAATTGGATCCAGTTTTAATCGCACCGCACCAAAATATTCTTGCACCGCACAAATTCTGCCTTCATAATAACTTTGTGCCGGGCGCTAGCAGTCATTCCAGGCGCTCGATGAGTTTGTCTCCTCCACCCTCCTCCTTTGGTGGATTCGGCGCAACCTTTCGGGGTTGCGCTTTTTTTTGGGGAGCGGCCCCCTCTGAAATGCGTTTGACACTTCGCTACTTCTTCAATAAAATCACGCGCTTTCGTCGCTATACGGGACGCAGGATTGCAAAGCCATGACCACCTTCTCCGCCAAATCGCATGAGGTCAGGCGCAACTGGTATTTGGTCGATGCCAGCGGCAAGGTGCTCGGGCGACTTGCCGCCGAAATCGCGCGCCGATTGCGTGGCAAACACAAGCCGGAGTTTACCCCGCACGTCGACACCGGTGACTATGTGGTCGTCGTGAACGCTGGCAAGCTTCGCGTTACAGGGAACAAGGGCGAGGCCAAGACGTATTATCGCCACAGCACCTACCCCGGCGGGGTCTATGCGACCACGTTCGCCAAGATGCAGACGCGGTTCCCGACTCGGGCGCTGGAGATCGCAGTCAAAGGAATGTTGCCCAAAGGGCCGCTCGGCTACGCAATGCTCAAGAAGCTGAAAGTCTACGCGGGTGGAGAGCACGCTCACGCAGCGCAGCAGCCTAAAGCGCTGGAGACCAACGCATGATCGGACAATACTATTACGGAACCGGCCGACGCAAGAGTGCAGTCGCGCGCGTGTTCATCAAGCCCGGCAAGGGCGATTTCATCGTGAACGACCGTCCGGCGAAGGAATACTTCGCGCGTGAGACCGGGCAAATGGTTGTGCGTCAGCCGCTTGTATTGACCGACAAACTGACCCAGTTCGATGTCATGGTGAACGTATCAGGAGGAGGAGAGTTCGGCCAGGCGGGGGCCGTGCGCCACGGCCTGACGCGTGCACTGATCGAGTATGACCCGGCGCTCAAGCCGCTTTTGAGCAAGGCGGGTCTGGTTACTCGCGATGCGCGCGAGGTCGAGCGAAAGAAAGTCGGCTTGCATAAGGCGCGGCGGCGCAAGCAATACTCCAAACGCTGATGTTCAGAGATTGGCACAGGAAAGCCGCCTCCGGGCGGCTTTTTTGTTTGCGGTTCCCGTTTCAGCCGGAATGGGCCTTCCGGAGCACAGCGCGATTCGATGGAACGCGACTGGTAGACTGGTCTTTCTGAGGTGATGATGATCAAAGTCGGCATCGTGGGCGGGACCGGCTATACCGGGGTCGAGCTACTGCGCATCCTCGCGCGCCACCCGCAATCGGAGCTCGTCGCGATCACCTCGCGCAAAGAAGCCGGCACCCCGGTGGCGGAGCTTTTTCCGAGCTTGCGCGGGGCCGTGGCGATTGCGTACTCGGACCCAGTCAAGTCGGACCTCGCCAAGTGCGATGTGGTGTTTTTCGCGACGCCCAATACCGTCGCGATGGGTGAGGCGAGGGCGCTCGTGGAGGCCGGCGTGCGGATCGTGGATCTGTCGGCGGATTTTCGCATCAAGAACGTAGCTGAGTGGGAGAAGTGGTACAAGGTCAAGCACGCCGCACCGGAGCTTCTCGCTCAGGCAGTGTACGGTCTGCCGGAAGTGAATCGCGCAAAAATCAAGCGCGCGCACCTGGTGGCGAATCCTGGGTGCTATCCGACCGCGGTTGAGCTCGGCTTGTTGCCCCTTGCGGAAGCCGGGGCCGTCGACCTCGATCACTTGATCGCGGACGCGAAGTCCGGGGTGAGCGGTGCCGGCAAGAAAACCGAAGAGCATCTGCTCTTCTCCGAAGCGTCGGATAATTTCAAAACCTATAGTGTTTCCGGCCATCGTCATTGGCCAGAGATTCGGCAGGGGCTGGATACAGCCGCAGGAAGGAGCGTCGGTCTTACGTTCGTGCCGCATCTGGCCCCCATGATTCGTGGCATACATGCAACACTGTATGCACGCATTACTGCCAACATCGAGTTTCAGAGGCTGTACGAAGATCGCTATCGTGGCGAGCCCTTCGTCGACGTGCTCCCCAACGGGAGTGAACCGGACACGCGCTCGGTGCGGGCCACCAATACTTGCCGTATCGCAATCCATCGCCCGAATGGGGGGGACATGCTTGTCGTGCTCTCAGTGATCGACAATCTGGTGAAGGGCGCTTCGGGACAAGCGGTGCAAAATATGAATATCATGTTCGGATTCGAGGAGACGATGGGTCTCTCGCATCTGGCCATTGTGCCCTGACCCGTCGGGCGGAGAATCCAATGCCCAAGCTTTTCAAACAAATCCGCCAGCGCTTCGGAATTTCTGCGCCGAAGATGACGGTCCAGACGCACGTCGCTTGGTACTGGCGATGGCTTGGAATGCTGGTGTTTCTCTCGCTTGCGCTTGCGCTGGCGGCGTGGATGTACGACGCCGGCCGTCGTTTCGCCGGTTTCGATCGTAGCGAGCTGCAAAACGAATTCGCCAGGCTTCGCGAATCGATGGAGCGGCTCGAGAGCGAGGCTGCGAGATTGCGCTCGATCGCCAACGCCAGTGAGTCGCGCCTGAAGATCGAGCAAACGGCGCAAGCCCAGCTTGCCTCTCAGGTGAAGGCGCTCGAAGACGAAAACAACAGGCTCAAGGAAGATCTTGCCTTTTTCGAAAATCTCGTCCCGAGCGAGCGACGCGGCGAGAAGGTCAGTATCCACCGCTTCAAAGTCGAGCGCGACGTGCTTCCCGGCGAGTTTCGCTACCGGCTGCTCGTCCTTCAGGGAGGTAGGCTTGACCGCGAGTTTCACGGGTCTTTACAGCTCGTAGTGGAGATGCAGCGGGAGGGCAGGGATGCTACAATCATCATCCCCGATTCAGCCGAGACGGGCAACACTGCTTTCAGGCTCAACTTCAAATATTTTCGTCGAGTTGAGGGAACATTTCGGGTTCCGGCGGGAGCCAGGGTGCGGACGGTACAGGCGCGTATCCTGGAGAACGGGTCCAGCGAGGCCCGTGCCAGCCAAAACATCAACCTTTCTTAGCAGGTAGGAAGCGCTATGTTTCGCAAGCAGCCTAGCAAGCCGCAAAATCGCATCGACAGCCTGATTGGTGTCGGCACGAAGATCGAGGGTAATGTCAATTTCACCGGAGGCCTTCGTGTCGACGGCGAAGTCGTCGGAAACGTAACCGCGGTTTCCGACGAGCCTTCGACCCTGGTGCTGAGCGAAAAGGCCCGCATCGAAGGGGAAATCAGCGTATCGCACCTGGTCGTGAACGGCGAGATCACAGGGCCCGTGTATGTAGCCGAATTCCTCGAACTCCAGTCGCGTTCCAGGGTCAAAGGAGATGTGCATTACAACAGCTTGGAGATGCATCTCGGCGCCATAGTCGAGGGGCATCTGGTACACCGTTCGGGCGAAGCAAAAACCGTGGAGTTGAAGCTCGCGACGAGCAAGCCCGCGGTCTAACGGGCGGCAATGACTTTTTCCGGCTTGAATACCGGCGCCGCCGCCCCAACTAGCTGGCTGGCCCGGTTGACCGTGTCAGGTCCCGGCCCGATAATGGGGCAGTTTGCAATAGGAGTTGAGATATGAATGCAGTCGCAGAGATGCCCGCCCCGCTTGTTTTCACCGACAGCGCCGCGAACAAAGTCAAGCAATTGATCGACGAGGAAGGAAATACCGAATTGAAGCTGCGCGTGTTTGTCACTGGCGGCGGCTGCTCCGGGTTTCAGTACGGTTTTACTTTCGACGAAGTGAAGAGCGACGACGACACGGTGATGGAGAAAAACGGGGTGATGTTGCTCATCGACCCGATGAGCTACCAGTATCTCGTCGGCGCCGAGATCGATTACACCGAAGGCCTCGAGGGTGCGCAGTTCGTGATCAAAAACCCCAACGCGACGAGCACCTGCGGTTGCGGCTCGTCGTTCTCCGCATAAGTCCTCGTCCGTCGCAATCCTGAACCGGGCGCGCTAGGCCTCTGCTTCGCTCGGGCTTTTATTCGCAATAATTCGCCGTGGGTCAGGCCGCGTAAATCGCACCGAGCACTCGCGGCCCTTTCGCACCGGTGACCTCGGGAAGATTTCCGGTCTCTCGCTTCAGCGCCCTCTGCGCGAGCCAGGCAAAAGCCATCGCTTCCACCCAGTCCGGATGAATCCCGAGCCGCTCGGTAGAGGCGATTTTCATGCCTGCCAGTTCCCGTGTGATGCGCATTACCAGGTCGTGGTTGCGTACTCCACCACCGCACAGGTAAACCTCTTCTGCGCCTGCACAGAACCTCGCAATCGCTTTGGCAATACTGCGCGCTGTGAGCGCGGCCAACGTGGCTTGCACGTCCTCGGCCTTGCGCTTTCCGACGCTGAAGCGCTGTAACCAATCGAGACTGAAGTGGTCGCGGCCCGTGCTCTTGGGTGGTGAGCGGCGAAAATAAGGATCGGAAAGTAACGCCTTGAGTAAGGGCGCAACCGGCCGTCCTCTAGCGGCAATCGCCCCGCCCCGGTCGAAGTCGCGGCCGAATCGCTCGCGCGTCCACGCGTCGAGCAGAACGTTGCCGGGTCCTGTGTCGAAGCCCGTTACCGGTCCTTGACGGGGAAGATCGGTGATGTTGGCTATACCACCGAGATTGGCGATGACGCGGTGGCGGCGCGAGTCCCGGAAAACGGCCGCATGAAACGCAGGTACAAGCGGGGCACCCTGTCCGCCCGCGGCGATGTCGCGGCTCCTGAAATCGGCGACCACGGCGATACCGGTGCGCTCGGCAAGCCACGCAGGGTTGCCGAGCTGCAAGCTGTAACCGGCCCCAGGCCTATGGCGCACTGTCTGCCCGTGACAGCCGATGGCGGATACGGTTCGCGCGGGGACTACGTGTTTTTCCAGCAGGCGCTCGACCGCCCTCGCATAGAGTCTCGAGAGTTCAATCCCCGCGAGCGCTGCACGATGCATTTCGTCGCCGGATATCTCGTGCAGGGAAAGCAGATTGGCTTTCAAGCTCTTCGGATACCGTAGAAACCCGGCGCCCAGAAGAAAGGGTCGGCCCCGCAGGTCGACGAGGACCGCGTCGACGCCGTCGAGACTCGTGCCCGACATCAAACCGATGTAGATCTCGGAAGACGCCGATCTCGTGGAACCGCTCACTCGAGCAGCGCGAGGTCGCCGTTTTTCAAAAGATCCAGTCGCGCGATCAGCGGCTCGGCGGTACGCCTGAATGCTGCCAGTTCGATCGCGAGAATCGGCTGCGCGGCCGGGAAAGCCATCGTCAGCGGATTGCGGTTCTGGTTGTGGAGATGGAATTCGTAATGAAGATGTGGGCCGTTGGCCCAGCCGGTTTGCCCGACGTAGCCGATGATTTCGCCTTGGACGACGCGGCTACCTGCCCTCAACCCTAGAGCGAAATTCCTCAAGTGCGCGTAGTACGTGCTGTATCCCGCATGGTGCCTGATCACGATGAGGTTTCCGTACCCGTTCCGCCGTCCCGCGAACGACACGACGCCGTCACCGGTTGACTTGACCCTTGTTCCGACCTGGGCTCCATAGTCGACTCCCTGATGCGCTCGCCACTGCTGGAAAATCGGATGGTGGCGCAGGCCGAATCCCGAGGTAATACGCGAGAATTCGAGCGGCGAGCGTAGAAATACCTTGCGCAGGTTCTCACCGTCCGGTGTGTAATAGCCGCCCCTTCCCCAGGGATCCTGAAACCACACCGCGCGGTGGATCTTCCTTTGGCTGGAGAATTCGGCCGCGAGCACTCTTCCGGATCTGATCGTTTCGCCGCCGTGGTAGAAAATTTCGAAAACGACCCCGAAACGGTCACCGCGGCGCAAATCGCGGTGGAAATCCACGTCGCCTCCAAAAATGTCCGCAAGCTCGACCGCAATGCCGTCCGGAATCCCCGCCGCATCGGTCGCTGCGAAGAGCGAGGTCTCGATCTCGCCCGATTTCATCTCCATTCCGCGCGCTACCTCGGCCTGCCGCTCGAACCTGCCGAAGCTTTCGCCGAGGCGGTCCACCGAGAGAATCGTGTCCCTGTCGGTGAGGAACGATATCGAGCGCAACTTGCCGACCTCGTCGACCTTGGCCTGGACGGTCGTTCCGGGAGGCAGAAGGCGGAACGGCCGCGCCGCACGCGAGGAGCGCAGAAGCGTCGCCGCTTCGTCCTCGTCGGCACCGAGCCGCTCGATCAGAGTGGTCAGCGTGTCGCTGCGTCTGAAACGATCTTCCTGAAAGTAAATGACCGTTCCTGAGTCGCCGACCGGGGTAGCGGACAGGGTGAGCGGCTCGATGACCGTCCGGACGGGAATCGATTCCGGCGCGTGCTCGACCGTGCCGAATGCAGCCACCACGCCGAACAGCGGCAAAGCGACGGCGGCGGCCAACCATCGGAGGCGCCTTTCGCCGGAGCGCGTTACAATTCCAATCTCGTTGTTATGCATATTCGGCAGCGGGTTGAATCAAAAAGTCTAACAAATTACCGCCCGATCGGCCATCTGCACACCCATGAGCGACATCGATCACCAACTGAGAGTCATCAAGCGCGGCTGCGATGAATTGATCGTCGAGGCCGAGCTGCGCGAAAAGCTCAGATCCGGACGACCACTGCGCGTGAAGCTCGGCCTGGACCCGACTGCGCCCGACCTGCATCTCGGGCACACGGTCGTGATCAACAAGCTGCGCCAGTTTCAGGACCTGGGCCATCACGTCCAGTTCCTGATCGGGGATTTCACGGGGATGATCGGTGACCCGAGCGGCAAGAACGCGACGCGACCGCCGCTTTCGCGGGAGCAGATCTTGCAGAACGCGAAAACCTATCAAGACCAGGTCTTCAGGATCCTGGACGCCAACAAAACGGAAGTCCTGTTCAATTCCAGGTGGTCTGACGAGCTGGGAGCAGCCGGTCTGATAGGGTTGGCTGGGAAATGGACGGTCGCGCGCATGCTCGAGCGCGATGATTTCGGCAAGCGCTACGCCGCCCGGCAGCCCATCGCCATCCACGAGTTTCTTTACCCCCTCATGCAGGGCTACGATTCCGTGGCGATGAAATCCGACGTCGAACTCGGAGGGACCGATCAGAAATTCAATCTGCTGGTAGGGCGCGAGCTGCAGAAGCACTACGGTCAGCCGCAGCAATGCATTCTCACCATGCCGCTTCTGGAGGGCACCAACGGCGTTGAGAAGATGTCGAAGTCGCTCGACAACTACGTCGGCATCAGCGAGCCCCCGGAGACCATGTTCGGGAAACTGATGTCGATCTCCGACGAGCTGATGTGGCGTTACTTGGAGCTGCTATCCTTCGAATCCCTGGAAACGATCGCCAAGTGGAAGAAGGAGGTCGCGGGCGGTCGCAACCCGCGCGACATCAAGGTGCTTCTTGCGCGCGAGATCGTCACTCGCTTTCACAGCGCCGGGGCCGCGGAGCGCGCCCTGGCCGATTTCGAGGCGCGTTTCAAGCATGGCGCGACGCCCGAGGACATTCCGGAAATTACACTCAGGGTCCCGGGCGACAATCGGAAATCGACACCCGGCAAAGTCCCCGAAATGGCGATCATGAAGGTGCTCAAGGAATCGCAGCTGGTCTCCAGCGCTTCGGAGGCCCTGCGCATGATCGAGCAGGGCGGCGTGCGCATCAACGGCGAGAAGGTCACCGACAAAGGGCTTGCCGTGAAGCGGGGGGACACGGTCGTGCTGCAGGTCGGCAAACGCAAGTTCGCGCGGGTGACCCTCGCCTGAGAGGCCGGTCGTGCAGACGAGCCGCCTGCCGTCGTCGCAGCGGCCCATTTGCGAGACTATGACGTTGTGCTATCGTGTCGGCGGCCAAGATAGCTGCTCGCTCGGCTCCCAACAACGCAAGGAGGAAAGTCTCATGGCACGTACCGGAATCAGAAAAACAGCCGTTTCACTCGCGGTGGCGGGGGCCTTCGCCGGGGGCGTTTCGCAAGCGCACGCTTCCGCATTCGCCCTGATCGAACAGAACGCAAGCGGTCTGGGTAACTCGTATGCAGGAGCCGCGGCGGCCGCGGAGGATGCGAGCACCATCTTCTACAACCCCGCCGGCATGAGCCTGCTGCCTCAGGGAATGCAAATCTCCACGGGCTTGGCTTTGATCCAGTTCTCGGCTAAGTTCAGCGATTCGGGCTCTGCGCAAAGTGGAGGGAATGGGGGAGATGCCGGTGGCCTCTCCGCCGTCCCGAATCTTTATTTTGCGATGGACGTCGCCAAGGACTTGAAATTCGGAGTAGGCGTAAGCGTACCCTTCGGGCTCAAGACCGAATACGACCCGACGTGGGTGGGACGGTTCCAAGCGATCAAGTCGGAGATTAAAACCATCAACGTCAATCCATCGGTCTCATACAAGCTGGATGACAAGATCTCGTTCGGCTTCGGGTTGAATTACCAGCAGATCGACGCGGAACTCACCCGTGCCCCTAGCCCCCTCGCCCCAGGCGCCACTGTCAGGGTAGAGGGCAAAGATACTTCCTGGGGTTACAACTTGGGAGCTATGTTCCAGCTGGCTCCTGATACGACTCTGGGCGTGTCATACCGGTCCTCGATCAGTTACAACGTTACAGGGACCGTAGCCTTTTCGCAGCCGATCGCAGCAGACGGCAACGTTAGCCTGGATGTCAAAATGCCCGATTCCGCGTCGATCGCTGTAAAACATCGCCTGAATCCAAGCTGGACCTTGCTTGCAGATGCGACGCGGACTGGCTGGTCGAAAATCAAGGATCTGACAATTGTGCGCGATACCGGGCAGCAGCTAGAGAGTACTCCCGAGAACTTCAAGAATACCTGGCGTGTGGGTGTCGGTGCCGTCCATCGCTATGACGATGCGTGGTCGATCAAGATGGGCCTCGCCTACGACCAAACGCCTGTCAACGACACTGACCGAACCGCCCGGCTGCCCGACCAAAATCGCCTGTGGCTGTCGGTTGGCGGTCAATACAAATTGTCGAAGGACGGTACGCTCGACTTCGGCTACGCGCATCTGTTTATCAAGGACGCTTCCATCAATCAGAACCCAGGCACAGCCATCCAGCTGACCGGAACTTACAAGGGCTCGATCGACATTCTCGGCGTGCAATACGCGCACCGTTTCTAAGACTCGTCGACGCCGAAAGACAGTTCTGCGGACCCGGTGAGCGGCGAACGCTCACCGGGCTCACACTCCTGAAATCCACACTCTCCGGGGACGTTTCCCGGCGTTCTTCTTCAGCCACTTAGAGAAATCCCGGACCTTCACCATCGCGAGCTGTTGAAACTCTGCCGTCCCCGGCGAGAAGTCGTCGCCCGTCAAAGCTGAATAGAAGGAAGATTCAGCATCCAGCGGTAATTTCCACGGGTTTCCCGACGTTCCGTTTGTTCCACTCGCAGGCATATAACGTGCTCTCCTAGGGTTCGGAGCGGTTTGGTTCGCTGACGGATGCGAGTGCTAACTTTTTCCGGTATCTCAAG
>VBDE01000331.1 GCA_005883665.1 Betaproteobacteria bacterium | reverse complement strand
GGCGGCATGCCGGTGCAGAAGGCGGTGGCCGACCGCTGGAAGAAAATGACCGGCTGCACGCTCATCGAGGCCTACGGTTTGTCGGAGACCTCGCCCGCGGTGACCATCAATCCGCTGGACCTCGGGGACTACAACGGGTCGATCGGATTGCCGATCTCTTCGACTGAAGTGATACTGCGCTCAGACGACGGAAGGGAAGTCCCGCTCGGCTCGCCCGGCGAGATCTGGGTGGGCGGCCCCCAGGTGATGAAAGGCTACTGGAACAGTCCGGCCGAGACCTCCAAGGTACTCGGCCGCGACGGGTTCCTCGCCACCGGAGACATCGGCGTGATGGACGAGAAAGGCTACGTGAGGATCGTCGATCGCAAGAAGGACATGCTCCTGGTGTCCGGGTTCAACGTGTACCCGAACGAGATCGAGGCGGTGGTCGCGATGCTCCCCGGCGTGCTCGAATGCGCGGTCATCGGCGTGCCCGACGCGCACTCCGGCGAAGTTCCCAAGCTCTTTGTCGTGAAGAGGAACGCGTCGCTCACCGAAGCCGACATCCGAGCCCACTGCGAGGCCAACCTGACCGGCTACAAGCGGCCCAAGACCATCGAATTCAGGAAGGAATTGCCCAAGACGAACGTAGGGAAGATCCTGCGACGCGCCCTGCGCGAGGAAGGGAAAGCGCCGTAGTTCTCTTATTTTTTTCCGGGATGCGGCTTGCTCGAACCGAGCTGCCCGTCGATCGCCCTCATCAGCAGGTCGCGCGCGACCGGTTTGGTCAGCAACTGCGCGGCGCCGAGCTCGCGTGCCCGTGAGTAGGTCTCGTCGTCGCCGCGTCCCGTGAGCACGATCACCGGGATATCCCGGGTCGCCGGATCGGTGCGCAGCGTCTCGAGCATCTCGAATCCGTCCAGATAAGGCACCGAGAGGTCAAGGAGGATGAGGTCGGGTGCGCCGGCGATGATGGCGCGCAAACCGAGCACCGCGTCCTCGGCGGTCAGCACCTCGTGCCCCGCGCCCGCCAGGTGCACTCGCAACAGGCCCAGGAACGTAAGGTCGTCTTCGATGACTACGATCTTGGCCAATTGCCCTTCTCGCACGCCGGGAGAACCAGCGTATCACGATAGTCTGGGCGCGGACGGGCGTTCTAGCAACTACGTCCATCGGCCTACTCCGGGCGCCCCGTCGGCTAACGCGTGTGCGCGGCGGCGAGCTCGGGGTGGACGGCGAGCACGCGCTTGCGAAGCTCGAGCAGATACGGGTCGCGCACGCCGTGCTCGATCAATCCGCGCACCGTCTCGAGCAGGTATTCGGCGGGCGTTCCTAGGTGGCCGCGCGCGCTCACCAGAGTCTTGATCACCGTTTCGAGCGGCAGCTTGCCGGCGTAGTTGGGGTGCGAGCGGTTGACGAAAAAGGCTACCGCCCGCAGCGTTTCCCCGCCCGAGTCGACCTTCGCCCAGCGCGGTGCGTAGGCGCCGAGCACCATTTCGCGCCGCCACAAGAGGCGCAGCTCGTCCTCCGCGTGGTGAGCGGCGATGCGATACGTCACGCCGCGGCAGCTGCCGCCCGAATCGAGGCCGAGCACGAGCCCGGGCCTTTGCAGCGAGCCGCGGTTGACGTGCGACCACAGGCAGAAGCTGCGGTGAAAGCCGTGCAGCCGCGCGACGCGCCGCTCTTCGTAATGGACGATCGGGTTCCAGACGAGCGAGCCGTAGCCGAACAGCCATACATCCGCGCCCGGCTCGTGCCGGTCGAGAACTTCCCGCAGCGAGGCTTCCTGCTCCGCGTCGGAGAGCACCCGCACCTCCGGATTGAACCTGCGAAACGTCGCCCGCAACAGGTCGTTCTCGAGATCGGCGCGGGTGAGGGACACGCTACGCGGCTCTCGCCGAGGGGCGCGACGCTCGGAATGCGGCGATCAGTTCGGCTTCCTTTTTCTTCGCCTCGCCCAGATGGCGCCGCTTGACGTGGCCGAAGCCGCGGATGTGCTCGGGTACGCTCGCGATCTCCACGGCGAGCTTTCGGTTCTCGCCGTCCAGGTGCTCGAGCAGCCCGGCGACGGTCGCCTCGTACTCGCCGATCATGCGCTTTCGCGAGAATGCGGAACGCCGCCATCATCCAGGGGCCGAACTCCGACTTCCTCGCCTCACCGGTGCGCGGATCGGGCTTGTTGAAGATCGGCGGAGCAAGGTGGAATTTGAGCCGGTACCCGCCTTCGAACATGCCTTCGATTTTTCGCGCAAACCCGGGATCGGAGTAAAGCCGTGCCACTTCGTACTCGTCCTTGTAGGCCATGAGCTTGAAGTAATATCTTGCGACGGCCTCGGTGAGCGGGAATTTTCCTTCGGCGCCCGTCTTGTGCGCTTCCACCGAGCGCACCCGCTCGACCAGCTTGCGGTACCGCTCGGA
>VBDE01000330.1 GCA_005883665.1 Betaproteobacteria bacterium | reverse complement strand
TTTTGCCGCCGAAGTTGCGCAACATCGGGAGATCGGGAAGGTTCGGAATTCCGCTTGCTCCGGTCGCCATGACGACGTGTCGCGGACGTATTTCCCGCTTGGTGCCGTCCGCCCGATGTAGCACAACGGACCATCGCTCTTCGCTTTCGTTGTAGGCCCCGCCCTTGAATTCCGTGCCGGTCCAATAGCTGAGCTCCATGCTTTCCACATAGGCCTCGAACCAGCCGGCAAGCTTATCTTTGGGGATATAGGTCGGCCAGTTCGGTGGAAAGGGCATGTACGGAAGGTGGTTGACCTGCATCTGATTGTGCAGCGTCAGCGCGTGATAACGGTTGCGCCAGTTGTCACCGATACGCTGCTCGCGGTCTACGATCAGAGTATCGACCTGTAATTGAGTCAAGCGTGCGCCGATTGAAAGCCCGGCCTGCCCTCCACCTACGACCAGCACAACCGGATCCCTCTCTACATACGCGGCGGCAGATTTCCTGAGGTCGAGCCAGTTAGGGCCCCGAAAGTAGCGCGCATAGGACTCCCCCTTGGCCCTCGATCTGCTGACCTGTTCCTCGAACCCCTTTATTTCGTCGAGCGCTGTAAGCAATGTCCACGCTTTCATGTGGCCATCGGCGGCATCGGGGATCAGCCGCACGACGCCGCTGCCGCGGCCCTCGGCGGTTTCAAATCTGAAGATGGCTTCGATCGCCTCAGTGCCGGCGCGCGTCACATGGCGGGGCGCAGTCCGATGGGGATCCGTCCTGAAACCAATCGGATGGGCTCGCCCGGCCTGCGCTTTCAGCTCTCTAAGAATCACCTCCACGCCGTTGACCGTCCTGATGTGCCAAGTTAGGGCCAGTACATCGCGCCAGTGGCTGTCGGGATGAAACAGCGTCTTGAGCAGCGCATCGTCGCCTCCCGCAAGAGCCTTCTCGAAGGTCGCGAGCCAATGGTTCGCAAGCGTCGCGAGGGATTGCGTTTCAGCAAGGATGCCACTCTTGGCTGTCACGGGCTCGCGAGGCTTGCGTTCGTCAGGTCGGTCACCAGCATGTGGCCCGGCGCGTGCGTGATGCACAGCGAGGGACGCGCGTCGAGCAACACCGATTGCGGCGTGATGCCGCAGGCCCAGAAAAGCGGTAGCTCGTCCTCGCGCACTTCCGTGGGATCGCCCGCCCACGGGCGGGCGAGGTCCTCGATGCCGATAAGATCCGGCCGGCCGAGGTGCACCGGCGCGCCGTGCACCCTTGCATAGCGGGAGGTGATCTCGATGGCGCGGATCGCGTCCGCTGGCTTGAACGGCCGCATGGACACCACCAGCTTGCCGCGGAAGCGGCCGGCGGGCGCGGTGTCGATGCTCGTGCGGTACATCGGCACGTTCTTCCCTTCCTCCAAGTAGCGCAGGCGCAGGCCCGCCTCGAGTAGCGCCTGCTCGAAGGAAAACGAGCAGCCGAGGACGAAGGCGACCAGGTCCTCGCGCCAGAGCGCCCGGATGTCGCCGACGTCCTCCACCCGCTCGCCGTTGCGGAAGACGCGGTAGCGCGGCACGTCGGTGCGGATGTCGAGGTCTTTGCCGAGCGACGGCAGCTGCGCCTCCCCTGGCTGCGAAGCGGCGAGGAGGGGACAGGGCTTGGGATTGCGCTCGCAGAAGAGCGCGAACTCCTCTGCATACTCGCGCGGCAGGATGCAGACGTTGCCTTGCACGTAGCCCGGCGCGAGACCTGCCGTGTGGCCCGAGTGCTCGCCATGGCGGATTGCCCGGCGCACCTCGCGGGGATCGTTCATGGAGCGCCATAATATCAGCTGGGAAAACAGTGAGCCACCTCGGCAGCGACGTTCTCGTGATAGGGGCCGGCGGCGCCGGCATCACCCTGCATAAGGACCGCCTCTATCGCTTGAAGTCGAGCCATCGTCGACCTTCGGTCGTATGCAAGACT
>VBDE01000329.1 GCA_005883665.1 Betaproteobacteria bacterium | reverse complement strand
CTCTTGATGTGCGGCAGCGGACCGGAAATCGCCATCGAGCCGATCGCAGGCTCGCCGCTTACCACCGCGGTGACCGCCGGTCCCGCGCCGCGGAAATGGATGGGCGTCATGCCGAGCTTGGCGACGACGTTGAAGAGGTTTTCCCCGGTGAGGTGCGGCGTCGTGCCGCTGCCCGGCGAGGCAAAAGCCGTTTTCGTCGTCCTGGCGAGGCTCAGAAGCTCGGCAAGAGTCTTGGCCGGATGGTTCGCGTTCACGAAGATCAGGTTGGGCTGCGAGGCGACGATCACGGTCGGAATGAAATCGCGCTCGGCACTGTAGCCGGCGTCGGGAAACAGGCTCACGTTGACGGCAAACGCGGATGAAGTGATCAGCGCGGTATAGCCGTCCGGCGCCGATTTCGCGACCGCCGCAGTGCCGATGTTGCCACCCGCTCCGGCCCGGTTGTCGATGATGATCTGCTGGCCGAGGGGCTCGGCCAGTTTCTGCCCGAGCAGCCTTCCAATGATGTCGACGGGCCCTCCTGGCGCGAACGGAGCGATGAAGCGAATCGGTTTGCCCGGCCAGGCTTGTCCTGAGCCCGGCGAAGTGGCCTGCGCGTTGCAGAGCCCGGCGAGCGCCCACGCAGCGCAGAACGCCAGAGCGCGGATGGCGATTTCCATGCAGATCTCCTTCGGTGGCGCGGCAATCTTATCACCGTCGCTCGACCGTCAACTCGCGGTGCGATAAAGTAGCGCCTCGCTGTTTTTCCCGTCTACTTCGACAATACCAAAGGAAGCTCTATGCCAGGCCGCAAACTCACCCGACAGGATCTTCGCGAGGCCGCAGAAAAATACAAGAACTGGGGCAAATGGGGGCCCGCCGACGAAATTGGCACGCTCAACCACACGCGGCCTGAAGACATCGTCGCTGCGGCGCGGCTGGTAAAGAAGGGGAAGGTGATTTCTCTCGCGCTCAATTTCGACAACAACGGTCCTCAAGGCGCGAAGAGCAAGTACCCGGCGATGGGCCGTATCAATCCGGTGCATACGATGCTGCGCACGGGCACCGACGCCTATTCCGGCGTGCTCGACCACAGGGGCATCCGTGCAGCGGACGACATGGTGGTCATGCCGTTGCAGTGCGGAACGCAATGGGACGGTCTGGGCCATGTCTTCTACGAGGACTCCATGTGGAACGGCTACGACTGCCGCGAGGTCACGTCCAATGGCGCGCAGAAATGCGGGATCGAGAAGACCAAGGCGAGGATGGTCGGCCGCGGAGTGTTCCTCGACGTGCCGCGCGCTTTGGGAAAGAAATACCTGGACGACGGCTACGCGATCACGTGCGCCGACCTCGATCGGACGGCTAAGTCCCAGAACGTGGAGCTCCGCCGCGGCGATTTCGTGATCGTGCGCACCGGACAGATGGAAGCGAAACTCGAGGCCGGCAGCTGGGACGGCTATCCGGGCGGAGACGCGCCGGGATTCGCGTTCGAGACGCTCGAGTGGATCCAGCGCACCGAGCTTGCGGCGCTCGCTTCGGACACCTGGGGCTGCGAGGTGCGGCCGAACGAAACGGAGGCCGGCATCAACCAACCCTGGCACTGGATCACGATCCCGATGATGGGCATGACCATGGGCGAGATCTTCTATGTGAAGGAACTCGCCGAAGACTGCGCCGCCGACAAGGCGTACGAGTTTCTGTTCGTCGGGCCGGCGATTCCGATTACCGGTGCTGTCGGTTCGCCCACAAATCCCCTGGCGATCAAGTAGCCATGGCAAAAATCAGCGGAGCCCAGTGCCTGGCCGACATGCTCGCCGGCTACGGCGTCACGCACGTCTTCATGGTCCCCGCAGTGCTGCGCAGGACCTTCGCCGAGATGGAGCGCCGAACCACAATCAAGCGCATCCACACCCACGGCGAAAAATCCGCCGCTTACATGGCCGACGGCTACGCGCGCGCCTCGGGCAGGCCGGGGATCTGCATGGCGCAGGTGATCGGCGCGCTCAATCTCGCGGCGGGCCTGCGCGACGCGCATCTCGCGCACTCGCCGGTGATCGCCTTCACCGGCGGGCGCGATCCCAAGACCAAGTTCCGCAGGGTCTACCAGGAGGTGGACGACGTGCCGGCCTTCGAGCCCGTGACCAAGTTCAACGCGACGGTCGACGATGTGGCGCGCTTTCCAGACATGTTGCGCCAGGCGTTTCGCGTCGCGGTTTCCGGAACGCCCGGGCCCGTGCATCTTCAGTTTCGCGGCAACGAAGGGCAGGTCGACGCAGAAGAAGCTGACATGGAGCCGATGGCCGAGACGCAATTCGCACGCGTACCGCCTTTTCGCCCGGAACCCGAGGACGGAAGCGTGCGCGCCGCGCTGAGGATCCTCCAGGACGCCGAGAAGCCCGTCATCGTCGCCGGGGGCGGGGTGCGCGCATCGGGTGCGGCCAGGGAATTGGTCGCCCTTGCGGAAAACCTGGCGATTCCCGTCGCGACCTCGCTGAACGGCAAGGATTCCATTCCGGGAGTCCACCCGCTTTCGGTCGGCGTCGTGGGAACGTATTCGCGCGAG
>VBDE01000168.1 GCA_005883665.1 Betaproteobacteria bacterium | reverse complement strand
CGCAAGGCGCATTCTCTGCTATGTTCGAGAAGGCGACAGCCTCGCACGAGGCCAGCGTTTCGGCTTCATTCGCTTCGGTTCGCGCGTGGACCTCTACGTCCCAAGAAGCGCGACGATCACGACGGCGCTGGGTGACAAGGTCTACGCGACGAGCACAGTGATCGCCACGCTTGCCGACCATGTTTAAACACAGTTTCCGCAAGCCGCTGCTGAACACCGAGATCCGCCGCCGCGGTATCTATCTCCTGCCGAATATCTTTACGACTGCCGCGTTGATCGCGGGGTTCTACGCCATCGTGCAGGCGATGGACCATCATTTCGACGACGCTGCCAAAGCCATCTTCGTAGCGATGATCCTGGATACCTTGGACGGGCGCGTCGCGCGCCTGACCCACACGCAGAGCGCATTTGGGGCGGAATACGATTCGCTGTCCGATATGGTTTGCTTCGGCGCGGCGCCGGCGCTGGTGATGTACGAATGGGCGCTCAAGGACCTGGGTCGGGTCGGGTGGATTCCGGCGCTGGTTTACTGCATTGGGGCGGCGCTGCGCCTTGCGCGCTTCAACACCAATATCGAAGTGGTCGACAAGCGTTTCTTTCAGGGACTGCCGAGCCCGGCGGCGGCGGCGTTGGTTGCCGGGTTTCTGTGGCTCGCAATCGACAACAAGATCCCCGTCGGCGAATATGGCATGCCTTGGGTGGCCGCATGTCTGACTCTTTACGCGGGGATCACTATGGTGAGTAACGTGCCCTTCCACAGCTTCAAGGGCATCAATCTGCGCCGGTCGGTGCCGTTCGCCGTGATCCTGCTCATCGTCCTCGGATTTATTCTCGTCATTTCGGACCCGCCGATCGTGCTGTTTCTGCTTTTTGTCGCATACGGACTGTCCGGATACGTGTACTGGATGTGGAAGAAGCGCCGGCCTGCCCAGTTGCAGTAGCCGGAGAAACCCGCTATATTCCCCGCATGCCCCTCCGCACCATCGCTCTGAGCTTCACTCTCGGCGACCTGCCTCTCGCGGGTCTGCTGCTGCGCCTCGCGCGCACATAATCCCAAACCCAATTCGGCAGTACCCGGTCGCGGCGCAAGCAGGCACCGCGGAACGATCTCAAGCATTCGATATGGAGCGGCACCATGAAGGAACGATTGATCATATTCGACACGACCATGCGCGACGGCGAGCAGAGCCCCGGTGCTTCGATGACCAAGGAGGAGAAGCTGCGCATTGCGCGGCAACTGGAGCGCATGCGCGTCGATGTGATCGAGGCGGGCTTCCCGGCCTCTTCGAACGGCGATTTCGAGGCGGTGCAGGCGGTTGCGGGCGTGATCAAGGAGTCGACGGTGGCCGGCCTGTGCCGCGCCAACGATCGCGACATCCAGCGCGGGATCGATGCGCTCAAGAATGCGAAATCCGGACGCATTCACATTTTCATCGCGACGAGCGAGCTCCATATGGAGAAGAAGCTGCGCATGACGCCCGAGCAAGTGCTCGAGCAGGCTACGCTCTCGGTGCGCTTCGCGCGCAAGCACCGAGACGACATCGAGTTCTCGCCCGAGGACGGCAGCCGCTCCGACCCCGACTTTCTTTGCCGCGTGCTCGAGGCGGTAATCAAGGAAGGCGCCAGCACCATCAACATCCCCGACACAGTCGGTTACGCGGTACCCGAGCAGTTCGGCGAGTTCATCAGGAAGCTGCGTGAGAAGGTCCCGAACTCCGACAAGGCCGTGTGGTCGGTGCATTGCCATAACGATCTCGGCATGGCGGTGGCGAACTCGCTCGCTGCGGTCACGATCGGGGGCGCTCGCCAGATCGAGTGCACGGTGAACGGCCTGGGCGAGCGCGCCGGCAACACCTCGCTCGAGGAGGTGGTGATGGCGGTGCGCACCCGCGGTGATTTCTTCAACCTCGCGACGCGAATCGACACCAGCCAGATTGTTCCGGCGTCGCGTCTCGTGTCTCAGATCACCGGATTCGTGGTGCAGCCCAACAAGGCGGTGGTGGGCGCGAACGCCTTTGCGCATGCTTCCGGTATCCACCAGGACGGCGTGCTGAAGAGCCGCGATACCTACGAGATCATGCGCGCCGAGGACGTAGGCTGGACCGCGAACAAGATCGTGCTCGGCAAGCTTTCGGGTCGAAGCGCCTTCCGCCAGCGGTTGAAGGAGCTCGGCATCGAGCTCGACGGAGAGGACGCCTACAACAAGGCGTTCCAGCGTTTCAAGGATCTTGCCGACAAGAAAGCCGACATCTTCGACGAGGACCTGCACGCACTCGTTTCCGACGGAGCGACGGCCGCTGCTGCCGAGCACTGGCAGTTGGTGCGCATGAGCCAGGCAAGCGGCACCGAAGAGCGTCCGCACGCGAAGCTCGTGCTCACCGAGGCCGGTAAGGAGCGCAAGGCCGACGCCGATGGCGACGGCCCGGTGGATGCGACTTTCAAGGCGATCGAGCGCGTGGCCAAGAGCGGCGCCGAACTGCTGCTCT
Source organism: Betaproteobacteria bacterium (assembly GCA_005883665.1). Taxonomy (GTDB): domain Bacteria; phylum Pseudomonadota; class Gammaproteobacteria; order Burkholderiales; family SG8-39; genus VBDM01. Next base: position 14,068 of record VBDE01000168.1, on the reverse strand, counting down.
TCTCCGTGAATGCCGTGACGCAGGGGACCGAGTCCCAGGGCGAAGTGACCGTGCGCCTCGCGAAAGGCGGGAGGATCGTCAACGGCGTAGGCGCCGACACCGATATCGTCGTCGCCTCGGCCAAGGCCTACGTCAATGCGCTCAACAAGCTGCAGGGCACGCAGCGAATCAACCCGCAGATGTGAAAGAGCGGGCGCGCGAAGACCTCCGGGTTGCTCGGAGAACAGATCGGATTCACTCAGCGCGAGGCGCCCTGGCCAGTGCGACGAGCGAGGCGCGCGCGTCGGCAGCGTCGGTCACGGGACGTTCGAAACCGAAACGCAATAATTGCCCGTCCGCGCGCACGTCGAACCCGTCGCAATCGACTCCTACCATCACTGCCTGTCCGGCATTGCGGCCGTGCACAAGACGACAGTAGTCGCGCAGATTGTGGACGTGTTCGAAGTTCATGTGCGCGATGATGTCGGCTTCCACGTCGGCCAGCGAATTTGCAGGTGGAGCGTAGTCGGCAGCCGATATCCAGTGGATCGAGCCGAAACCCTCGATGAACCGGATCGCGAGCGGATCGAGAGCGAGAAAAGAAAAGTCTCCAAGCGCAAGCAGCTTCTCCGAATCGGGGAAGAAACGCCTATATCGCGCCGCCGCGGGATTGGATTCATCGAGCTGCATCGCGTTGCCCAGAAGCGTGACACGGGCGCCCGCCAGAGGGTCGGGCGACGCGTCATGGGCGAGCAGGCTGGCGCGGGGATCGGCTTCGGCGTTGCGGGTGTGCTCGGCGAGGCGGCTGACGAGAATCACCGGCCTGCCTTGATGATCGAGCACGTAAAGGACGAGCGAACCGAACGGATGTCCGCCGTGCCGTCGGGACGACGTCGACAGCACGCCCGCCCGGCAAGAGGCCAGTTGACGTCTAGCGTCGGCGCCGCCACTCACCGTGCGAGCTTCAGCGCCGTCGTTGCCAGCCTGCGGCCAAGCGCGCGGCAAAGACTGCGTTCGGCGTCATCGAAGGCGCGATCCGATGCGAGACCGGACACATGGCTCGCGCCGTAAGGACTTCCGCCCGATCGCGTATCGAAAAGCTCGCGCTCGGTGTAAGGCAGGCCGACGATCAGCATGCCGTGGTGAAGCAGCGGCAGCATCATGGACACCAAAGTCGTCTCCTGACCTCCATGCAGACTGGCGGTGGAGGTGAACAGCGCCGCCGGCTTGCCCGCGAGCGTGCCTCTCAGCCACAAGTCCGAGGTCCCGTCCCAGAAGTGCTTCATCGGAGCCGCCATGTTGCCGAAGCGCGTCGGGCTGCCGAGGGCGACCCAGACGCATTCCTCCAAGTCGCGCAGTTCGCAGTACGGCGGACCCGACGGGGGAACGGCGGCCCCGGCACTCTCGGTCGAGCTCGTCATCCGCGGTACCGTGCGCAACCGGGCGCTCGCGCCACCGATTTCCTCGATGCCGCGCGCGATCCACCGAGCCATCTCGCGCACCGAGCCGCGGTGGCTATAGTAGAGAACCAGAATGTCGCTCATCGGCGAAGGTCGGAAACGGCGCTGGTATTATAGGCGACGTTCACGTCCCGATTCATGCATCCCATTCCCTTTCCTCTGCGACAGCTGGGGCGCTTCCTCGCGCACGTGTTCAGGCGGTTCAACCAGGATCGCTGTTTGCAGATCGCCTCGAGCCTTACCTTTACTACGCTCCTTGCGCTGGTGCCGCTTGTCACTATCACGCTCGGGCTCATGGCGGCGTTTCCGGTTTTTTCAGGGCTGGGAGAGCACATCCACGCATTCCTGCTCGCGAATATGTTGCCCGAGAAAGCGGGGAAAGTAGTCACCGGATACATTGAACAATTCTCGGGTCAGGCCGGCCGGTTGACCGCTCTCGGCACTGTGCTCCTCGCGGTCACTGCTTTCTTGATGATGTTCACGATAGAACGTGCGTTCAACTCGATTTGGCGGGTTTCACGCCCGCGTCCCGTGGGACAACGCATCCTCGTCTATTGGGCAACGCTCACGCTCGGACCCGTACTGATCGGCGCGAGTTTGTCGATGACTTCGTACATAGTCAGCGTATCGCTCGGCCTGTCGCGGCAGATTCCCTTCGTGGGCTCGGCGATTCTCGGGTTCGTTCCTTTCGTGCTCACATGCGCCGCGTTCACGCTGCTCTACTATGTCGTGCCGAATCGCGCCGTGAGGCCGCGTCACGCCCTCATCGGAGGCCTCGTCGCAGGACTCGCGTTCGAGATCATGAAACGCAGTTTTGCGCTCTATATAGCGAAATTTCCGACCTATACGCTTTTCTACGGCGCGTTCGCGGTGATCCCGATATTTCTCCTGTGGATCTATTTATCCTGGGTTGTGATCGTACTCGGCGCGCTGATCACGGCGCTCGCGCCGGATTTTGCCGTGCTGCGGGAAGTCGCAAGACGCCCTTCCGGATCCGATTTCGCCGAAGCGCTGGCGTTGCTCCTCGTTCTTGCACGCGCGCAGCAAGGCCCGGAGCTGCTGGGGATGGGGCAGATCGCCCAGCGCGCATCGCTCACCGGCGATCGAACTGAATCACACCTTGAGCGAATGGTTGCGCGCGGCTGGGTCACCAAGTCCGCGGGCAGCCGTTACGGATTGGTCTGCGACACCGAGCGGCTCCTCGTAGCCGAGGTCTACCGCGAGTTCGTGTTGGATGGCAAAGCGGGTTCGGGCACAGAGCGCAGCAAAGCCTTGCGGACGCTCCTGGAGCAGTTCGCGGCGCGTGCCGACGAAGCCCTCAATCTTTCGCTCAAGCGCCTGCTCGAGAGTGAGAGCGCGTGAATCCGCTACAATCGCCGGACCGAGGGCCCCGATGACAATGCAAGCTATCTCGCGTGCCGAGCGTTTGATCGCAGCCTTGGACGTCGCCACGGCCGAGGAAGCGAAGACGCTGGTGCAACGCCTCGGAGACAGCGTGAGCTTTTACAAGATCGGTCTGCAATTGTTCATGGCCGACGGCTACTTCGGTCTGATCGATTGGCTTACCCGCCTGAACAAGAAGGTATTCGTCGATCTGAAGTTCTTCGACATTCCACAGACCGTCGGAGCAGCGGTGCGAGGGCTTCGCAATCGGGGCGTGACCTTCGCGACCGTGCATGGCAACCAGACAATGCTAGAGGCGGCGGTAGAGGCCAAGGGAGACGTAAAAATCCTCGCAGTCACGGTTCTCACCAGCCTCGATCAGGCCGACCTCGACGATCTCGGTTTTCAATGCGACGTCCAAACCCTGGTGCTCTCGCGAGCGCGGCGCGCGCTCGAGGCCGGCTGTGACGGGGTTATTTCCTCGGGGCTGGAGGCGCCGGCACTCAGGCGCGAACTGGGCGCGCGGCTGCTGGTCGTCACCCCGGGAATCCGACCGGTGCAGAATCGACTTACGAGCGACCAGAAGCGCACGGTCGACGTAGCGCGGGCGTTCGCCAACGGCGCCGACTACATCGTCGTCGGCCGGCCGATCCGTGAGGCGCCGGATCCTCGTGCCGCGGCGCAGGCGATTCAGGCGACGATCGCGGCCGAATTTCCCGCCTGATATCCGCCGGAGCTACCCGGGCGGTGCGTCAGGCGAGGCGGGAGCGAAGGCAAGTTTGCCCTGGTAGCGCCACACGCTGCGCCAGGCGCCGATCACCAGGTTGGGATATTCGGGCTTGCCTAGGGATCCGTTATAGCGACTCAGCGCGCGAAACAGGTTCCCTTTTTCACGGTCGAGGTAATACTTCAGGATGACGCAGCCGTAGCGAAGGTTGTTGCGCAGACTGAACAGGTTATCGCCCTGGCGGCCGACCAATCCGACCCAGAAGGGCATGACCTGCATGTAGCCTCGGGCACCCGAGCGCGATACGGCGTATTTGCGAAAATTGCTCTCGATCTGGATCACCGCCAGCACGAGCTGTGGGTCTAGCCCGGCGCGGTTCGCCTCGAAGTGCACTGTGCGCAGGAACTCCACGCGCGACTGGAAGTTGGGCATTCGCGCTTCCAGGCGATGCGACATTTCGGCGAGCCAGTCGACCGCCGACTCCGAGTCGGCAAAGGCATGACGCGGCGCCGGCTTGTCCGCGATCGACGCCTGCAGGCCCGCGCGTACCTCGACGGCGAGCGGCTCGTAGATCTGGGCTCCTGCGAGAGCAAGGCCCGGGAACGCGATCCCGATCAGCGCCAGGCCGGTGCCCTTCAGCATGAGCCCTTGCGCAGCGGGGCAAGCGGATCGCCGAGCGGGACCTTCTTCGTCTCCTTGTCGAGCCGGCCTTGATACTCGATCAATCCGTCCTTGAGGCTGCGTTCGCCGACAACGATGCGGTGGGGAATACCGATGAGCTCCATGTCGGCGAACATCACACCCGGCCGCTCGTCGCGATCGTCGAGTAGCACCTCGAAACCGGCTTCGGTGAGCACGCGATAGATCGAGTCGGCGGCATCGCGGACCGCGGCGCTCTTGCCGTAGCCGATGGGAACCAGTGCGACATGGAACGGCGCGATCGGCTGCGGGAAGACGATTCCGTGCTCGTCGTGGTTCTGCTCGATCGCGGCGGCCACGATGCGGGTGATGCCCATTCCATAGCAGCCCATCTCGAAAGGACGACTGTTGCCCGCCTCGTCGAGAAACGTCGCTTTCATGGATTCCGAATATTGGGTGCGCAGCTGAAAGATGTGGCCGACCTCGATCCCCCGGACGATTTCCAAATTCCCTTTGCCGTCGGGGCTGGGATCGCCGGCAACAACCTTGCGGATGTCTGCTATCTGGCCGGGCTCCGGAAGGTCACGTCCCCAGTTGACGCCCGTGAGGTGGAACCCCGCCTCGTTTGCGCCGCACACGAAATCGCTCATTGCCGCTACCGTGCGATCGGCGTATAGGCTCAATGGTACGCTGCTGACCGGTCCGATATAGCCGGGGCGGCACTTCAATATCCGTTCGATCTCTTCGTCCTTTGCGAACCGGAGAGTGCCGATCACCTTCTGGGTCTTGATCTCGTTCAGATCGTGGTCGCCACGAACGAGCAGCATTGCAAAGGACCCCGATGCTCCCTTTTGAGCTTCGTCGCGCACAATGGCGATTGCCTTCACGGTTTTCTCAATCGGTACGCCAAGCAAGTTCGCGACATCTTCGCAACGGGTCTTATCGGGGGTCGCGACCCTTCTCATTTTCTCCGTCGGAGCACTTCGGGCGGCCTTCGGCGCTACGGCCTCGGCGAGCTCCACATTCGCCGCGTACTCGGACTGCGGGCAGTAAGCGATGGCGTCCTCGCCCGATTCGGCGAGGACGTGAAATTCCCGTGACTCAGTACCGCCGATCGCACCGGGGTCGCCGGCAACGGCACGGAATTTCAACCCCAGGCGGGCGAGGATCCGCGTATAGGTGTCGTACATGTTCCGGTATTCGCGTTGCAGGTCAGCGTAATCGGCGTGAAAGGAATAGCCGTCCTTCATCGTGAACTCGCGCCCGCGCATGACGCCGAAGCGCGGCCGGATCTCGTCGCGGAACTTGGTCTGGATCTGGTAGAAATGCACGGGTAGCTGCCGGTAGCTGCGGATCTCGCGCCGCGCGATGTCGGTAATGACTTCCTCGTGCGTCGGGCCGATGCAAAAATCCCGCTCGTGGCGGTCTTTCAGGCGCAGCAGCTCCGGTCCGTATTTCTGCCAGCGTCCGGACTCCTGCCATAGCTCCGCTGGTTGGACCGCCGGCATGAAGAGCTCGATCGCTCCGGCGCGATTCATTTCCTCCCGCACGATGGCCTCGACCTTGCGAACTACCCGAAGTCCGAGCGGCATCCAGGTATAAATTCCGCCGGCGAGTCTCCGGATAAGGCCCGCGCGGACCATCAGCTTGTGGCTGACGAGCTCCGCGTCAGCAGGGGCTTCCTTGAGCGTTGCAAGAAAGTATCGCGAAGTGCGCATAGCGGGGGAGCGAGCCAGGACGCGACATTCTACTTGAACTCGCACGCCCCACAGCCGCGGGGCGGCTTCGCCTTCAAATCGGCGGCGATTTGTGAAAGAATGGGCGTGGACAGACTTTTGCTGGATTGCGTATGCTCGATCGAGACGGCTATCGGCCGAACGTCGGCATCATCCTTTGCAACGGGCGCAACGAGGTTTTCTGGGGCAAGCGCGTCAAGGAACACTCCTGGCAGTTTCCGCAGGGCGGGATCAAGCTTGGGGAAACGCCGGTGCAGGCGATGTACCGCGAACTGCGGGAAGAAGTGGGCCTGCTGCCCGCCCACGTGAAGATCCTGGGCCGGACGCGCAACTGGCTGCGCTACGAGGTGCCCGTGCAGTGGCTCAAACGGGATTGGCGCGGCAATTACCGGGGCCAGAAGCAGATCTGGTTCCTGCTTCGGCTGGTCGGGCGCGAGTGCGACGTGCGCCTGCGGGCTTCGGAGCGTCCCGAATTCGATGCCTGGCGCTGGAACGACTACTGGGTACCCCTTGACTCCGTGATCGATTTCAAGCGAGAGGTCTACCAGCACGCGCTCACCGAGCTTGCACGCTATCTGTTTCGCGGCCAGGGTCGCAAGCCTCTTCCAGCCGAAATCGCATCGCGCTGACTGCCTGTGCTTGACAGCAGGGCGTCGCAAATATTATCCTTAGTCTATTCATTAGAGTAAGTCTAATTCGTCCTACTGCGGAGGCATCATGCAGCTCAAAGGCTCCAAGACCCACGGCAATCTCAAAGCGGCATTTGCAGGCGAATCTCAAGCAAACCGCCGCTATCTTTACTTTGCAGCGAAAGCCGACGTTGAAGGGCAAAACGACGTCGCTGCGGTGTTCCGGTCTACCGCCGAGGGCGAAACCGGCCACGCCCACGGCCATCTCGAATACCTGGAGCAGTGCGGCGATCCGGCGACGGACCTCCCGTTCGGCGGCACGCGCTTGAATCTGAAGGCCGCCATCGCCGGAGAAACCCACGAGTACACCGACATGTATCCCGGCATGTCGAAGGCCGCGCGTCAGGAAGGCTTCTCCGAGATCGCCGATTGGTTCGAGACCCTGGCCAAGGCGGAACGCTCGCACGCCAACCGCTTCCAGAAGGCGCTCGACGCACTCGCCTCCGCGAGTTGGAAAAGTACCCGCGGCGTTGCTGTTCACACGCTTGATTCGGAAAGTCCTTAAATGACCGTCCGCGAAGGGAGTTTGGAAGCCCCGACCCGCCATCCGGTTGAATGGCGCCTCCCGGATTTCTACGATGAAGAAAAGCTGTTTGCCGAGCTCGAGCGCATATTCGGTATCTGTCATGGCTGCCGCCGCTGCGTCAACCTGTGCACGGCGTTTCCGACGCTCTTCGATCTCGTGGACGCGAGCGCAACGCTCGAAGTCGACGGCGTGGAGAAGTCGCAGTTCTGGAAGATCGTCGACCAGTGCTACCTCTGCGACATGTGCTACATGACGAAATGCCCGTACGTGCCGCCGCATCCCTGGAACGTGGATTTCCCGCACCTGATGCTGCGTGCCAAAGCGGTCAAATTCAGGAAAGGGGAGGTGAAACTGCGAGACCGGGTGCTCTCCGCCACCGACGCCGTCGGCAAGCTCGCCGCCATCCCTGTGGTGGCGCAAGTCGTGAACGCGGTCAACCGAAATGCCGCCGCGCGCTCGCTCATGGAAAAGGCAATCGGCGTCCATCCTGAGCGCAAGCTGCCGCCCTACAGCCCCGGCACGTTTCGCGGACACGCCGCCGCGAGCCGAAGCCATGAGGTCCGCAACGGTGAACACGCGCCGGGGAAAGTCGCGGTATTTTCGACCTGTTATGTGAATTACAACGAGCCGGGTATCGGCCACGACCTGATCGCGGTTCTGGATCACAACGAGATTCAGTACCTGCTCGTGGAGAAAGAGGCCTGCTGCGGCATGCCCAAGCTCGAGCTCGGCGATCTAGAGGGTGTCAAGCGACTGAAGGCGGTGAACGTTCCGCGACTCGCCGGGCTCGCGCGCGAAGGCTACGCGATTCTTACCCCTGTGCCGTCATGCACGCTGATGTTCAAGAGCGAGCTGCCGCTGCTGTTCCCCGATGATGCCGAGGTCAAGGCGGTAAGCGAGGCGATGTTCGACCCGTTCGAGTATTTCCTCCTGCGCAAGCGTGACGGGCTGCTCAAGACCGATTTCAAGACCGCGCTCGGAAACGTGTCCTACCACGTCCCGTGCCATTCGCGCGTGCAGAACATGGGACAGAAGACCCGCGAAACGCTGCAGCTCATTCCGGGGACGACGCTCAACACGGTGGAACGTTGCTCCGGCCACGACGGAACCTGGGGCGTCAAATCCGAGTACTACGAAAACTCAATGAAGATCGGGCGGCCGGTGTTCCGGCAGATGGCCGACAACGATCCCGACTACATCAGCTCGGACTGCCCGATCGCCGCCCGCCATATAGAGCAGGGCATGGGCGAGACCCGGGCGAAAAAGGCGCATCCTTTGTCGCTGCTGCGCCTTGCCTACGGAATTTGATCCCATCCCGATAACGATGACAGCCATGCCCCGGATCGACCGTGCAAGCCTGATGACGCTTGAGGCCTACGCCCGCGAGCGTCCGCAATTCCGGGCGAAGGTCATGGCCCACAAGAAGAACCGCACTGTTCAACTCGGCGACCATCTCATGCTCATCTTCGAAGACGAACTCACCATCCGTTACCAGGTGCAGGAGATGCTGCGCGTCGAACGGATTTTCGAGGAAGCAGGCATCCAGGAGGAACTCGATGCCTACAACCCGCTGGTTCCGGACGGCCGCAATCTCAAGGCGACGATGATGCTCGAGTACCCTGATCCGGAAGAACGCAACAGGCGGCTCGGGGAGCTGATCGGCATCGAGGACAAGGTATGGATCCAGATCGAAGGGTATGAACGGGTGTGGGCCGTCGCCGACGAGGATCTCGAGCGGGAGAACGCGGAGAAAACCTCATCGGTGCATTTCTTGCGCTTCGAGCTCACCGAAGCCATGGTCCAGGCGCTCAAAAGAGGCGCGGGACTCGCGATCGGGGTCGATCATCCCCGCTATTCCGCGACGCTGGATGCGCCTTCGGCGGTGCGGGATGCGCTGGTGAGAGATCTGGCCTGAGGCGATCACGCTCTGCTAGAGCAGCACCAAATTATCTCGGTGGATCAATTCCGGTTCGTCGATGTAGCCGAGTATGGCCTCGATCTCGTTTGACGCCCGGCCGGCAATACGCCGGGATTCCTGCGCGTTGTAGTTGACCAGTCCGCGCGCGATCTCGGCGCCCTCCGGCGAGAGGCAAGCGACCACTGCGCCGCGCTCGAATTCGCCCTCCACGCTTTTGACCCCGACCGGCAGGAGGCTCTTGCCTCCCGATCGCAAAGCCTTGGCCGCTCCTGGGTCGAGGCCGAGCCGTCCGGCAAGCTGGAGGTGATCGGCGAGCCACTGCTTGCGCGCTGCAAGCGGTGTCGTTTGGGCGGAGAGCAAAGTTCCGATTGCTTCTCCGGCCGCGAGCCTGACTAGGACATCGGGTTCGTTTCCCGAGGCAATCACCGTTTGTGCACCCGAGCGGGCGGCGCGCTTGGCTGCGAGTACCTTGGTGAGCATGCCGCCCTTGGCGATCGTAGAGCCGGTACCGCCCGCCAGCCCTTCCAGACGGGACTCGCCGGCCTGAGCGCTTCGAATCAGGGTCGCGCGAGGATTGCGCCGTGGATCGTCGGTATAGAGCCCCTCTCGGTCGGTCAGGATGATGAGGTAGTCGGCTTCGACGAGATTCGTTACCAGCGCTGCAAGCGTGTCGTTGTCGCCGAACCGGATTTCGTCGGTAACGACGGTGTCGTTTTCGTTGATCACGGGAATGATTCCGAGTCCGAGCAGCGTCAGCAAGGTGGAGCGGGCATTTAAGTAGCGCTGCCTGTCGACGAGATCGGCGTGCGTGAGGAGCACCTGCGCCGTATGCAGGCCGTGCTGCCGGAAGCATGACTCGTAAACCTGCACGAGTCCCATCTGCCCGACTGCGGCGGCGGCCTGCAGCTCATGCATGGCGTGCGGGCGCCGCGTCCAACCCAGGCGCTGCATACCTTCGGCGATGGCACCGCTCGAAACCAGGACGAGCTCCTTGCCGGCTTGCCGAAGCTTCGCCACTTGCCCTGCCCAGCGCGCGATGGCGGACGCGTCCAGCCCTGCACCCCGGTTGGTGACGAGGGTGCTGCCGACTTTGACGACGAAACGCCTTGCCTCTCTCATGCCGCCTTTCCGGTTTCCAAAAATTTCATCACCGCGAAACTGAGTTCGCGGCAACCCTCGCCGGTGAGCGCCGATATGCAGAAGCTCGGGCCGCGCCAGCGCAACTTGCGCACAAGGGCCGCGGCTGCGGTCTCGCGCTCCTCGGCGGGGAGCATATCCATTTTGTTCAGCACCAGCCAGCGCGCCTTTCGGTGCAGCGCGGGATCGAATTTCTTCAGCTCCGCGGCAACGGATCGCGCATCGCGAGCCGGATCGGCGTCCGGATCAAAGGGTGCCACATCGACGATGTGCAGAAGCAGCCGCGTGCGCGCGAGATGCCTGAGAAACTGGTGCCCCAAGCCCGCGCCTTCAGCAGCTCCTTCGATGAGCCCGGGGATATCGGCGATCACAAAGCTGCGATCGATCCCGACACGAACCACCCCGAGATGCGGATGCAAGGTGGTGAACGGGTAGCCTGCAACTTTTGGGCGGGCAGCGGAGACGGCGCGAATGAAGGTGGATTTTCCGGCGTTGGGAAGTCCCAGCAATCCAATATCGGCCAGCACCTTCAGCTCGAGCTTGAGCGTGCGATGCTCGCCGGGCCCGCCGGGTGTCGCTTTTCGGGGCGTGCGGTTGGTGCTCGATTTGAAATTGACATTGCCGAGGCCGCCTTTGCCTCCCCGCGCGAGCAATGCGACCTGCTCGTCCTCGGCGAGGTCAGCGACCGTTTCCCCGGTCTCCGCGTTCATGATCACGGTACCCGTGGGCACGCGCAGTACGACATCATCAGCACCTTTTCCGTTGCATTGGGCACCGCGCCCGCGCTCGCCGTCCCGGGCGCGGTGAATGCGCGCGAAGCGATATTCGACGAGGGTGTTGATGTTTCGGTCGGCGACCGCATAGACGCTGCCACCGCTGCCGCCATCCCCGCCGTCAGGCCCGCCGCGCGGTACGTTCTTTTCGCGCCGGAAGCTCACTGCACCGTCGCCGCCCTTGCCGGAGTGGATCTCGATGCGCGCTTCGTCGACGAATTTCATTGCGCCTGTGGAAACAAAAAGCCCTATCGCGTGGATAGGGTTTATATTATGACCTTCAAGGACATCGTTCATCTTATGGCGGTCGCTGGCCGGTTAGCTCCACCATAGACGTACAACACGAGGACGCACAAAATGAAGCGCGCCTTATTCGTTGTAGCAGCCACGGTTCTTGTCGTAGCGTGCGCCACACAAGACTCTGCTCCCTCAATGCAAGCATCCCAGACGGAGCCGGGAACGGTGTGTGCGCGCTCGTGCCAAGCGACCTATGCTCAGTGCAACAATGGGTGCAGCCTTATGCGTCGCGGCGCAACTACTACACGTCAACGCATGCTGTGTCTAGATAACTGCAATTCTTTGCGTGGCAACTGTTACTCCACATGCGAAAAGGAGTAGGCCGTAGGCCCATGTTACTCGCACGGCGGGACTTAGGATGGGACACCTGACGAAGAGATTAGGATTCGCCGCTCTCGCGGTGGCGTGGCAATCTAGCTAAACGGCGCGTATCTCTCACGCGGTCTGATAGACCTTGAATTACTGCTAGGGAAGCAGCTTGCTTCTAGGCAGGAACCACGCTTACCGTTTGTTTGTGGCCCGGGCCCCTGAAGCTGAATTGGATCTTACCGGTCACCCTAGCAAAAAGGGTATGGTCCTTCCCGACCCCGACGTTGTCCCCAGGGTGAACACGGGTCCCGCGCTGGCGAACAATGATGCTGCCCGCCGCCACGAGCTGCCCGCCAAAGCGCTTGACGCCGAGACGCTTTGATTGCGAGTCCCGGCCGTTGCGGGAACTGCCGCCTGCTTTCTTATGTGCCATGGCTTGGCTTTCTCCTCAGCGTCCTATGCTTGCGCAATGCCGGTGACTTCGATTTCGGTGTAGGCCTGACGGTGGCCCCGGAGTCTTTTCGAGTTTTTGCGCCGGCGCAGCTTGAAAACCATTACTTTCTCGCCGAGGCCGTGAGCGACGATCTTCGCTTTCACAGAGGCGCCTTTCACCACGGGGGTTCCGACATTGAGCGCCTGACCGTCACCGACGAGGAGAACCTCGTCGAACACGAGTTCGCTGCCCACGGCGGCGGCGAGCTTCTCGATCCTCAGCTTCTCTCCGGCGGAAACACGATACTGTTTGCCGCCGGTTCTGACGACCGCGTACATGCTGATCTCCGAATCGCTCTGAAAAACACGAAATTATACATACCTTTAGCGGGTGGGGTCAAAGAAAATATGCTATCCTGCTGACCCGCCGTTGAGTCGATTCCGCAGTGCGATAATCCCCCTTGCAGCCCGAACTCCTTCGCAACCTCATCGCCGCAGACATGCTCGCGGTGGATGCCATGATCCGGCGTCGGCTCGAGTCCGACGTGGTGCTGGTGCGCCAGATCGCGGAGTACATCATCGCTGGAGGCGGCAAGCGGCTGCGACCGGCGCTCGTTTTCCTTGCCGCCGGTGCGACCGGCTATCGCGGCGAGCATCACGTCGAGCTCGCGGCCGTGGTGGAATTCATTCATACCGCGACCCTCCTGCATGACGACGTCGTCGACGAATCCGAACTGCGGCGCGGCCGCAAGACCGCCAATGCCGAGTTTGGCAACGCGGCGAGCGTGCTCGTCGGGGACTTTCTTTACTCACGCGCTTTCCAAATCATGGTAGCCGTGCGAAGCATGCGGGTCATGGAGGTGCTGGCGAACGCAACCAATGCCATCGCGGAGGGCGAGGTGCTGCAACTCCTGAACGCCCACAATTTCTCGATGAGCGAGGCAGCCTATCTCGAGGTTATCCGGCGCAAGACCGCTAAGCTCTTCGAAGCGGCAGCACAGCTGGGCGCGATCCTGGGCGAGGCGAGCGCGGAACTCGAGCGCGGCCTCGCGCGCTACGGCATGCACCTCGGGACGGCTTTTCAGCTGATCGACGATGTGTTGGATTATTCGGGAGACGCAATGCACACCGGAAAGAACCTGGGGGACGACCTGAAGGAGGGCAAACCGACGCTGCCGCTGATCCACGTGATGCAGCGCGGATCGCCCGCACAGGCGTCGCTCGTGCGCTCGGCGATAGAGCGCGGCGGCCGGGAAGAATTCAGGGCGGTCTTGGACGCGATTCGCTTGACCGGTGCGCTCGATTACGCGAGAAACAAGGCCAAGGAAGAAGCGCGTGCGGCGAGCGAAGCCATCGCGGGTCTGCCGAGTTCAAGTTACCGTGAATCTTTGCTAGAATTATCGATCTTCGCGGTCGAGCGTGATTACTAGAAGTTCCCGAAGCGCTCTTTCCTGCGCATTGGCTCCTGTCCGATTCGGGGTGTAGCTCAGCCTGGTAGAGTACTGCGTTCGGGACGCAGGAGTCGCTGGTTCGAATCCAGTCACCCCGACCACTCTTAGATCAAGCACTTACCTTCAGAGCTATTACCTGTTCGGCACGGTCAACGTAGCCATTTCGTAGCCGGTCCAGAACTCCGACCGCGGCCTTGAGGTTTTCCGGTGCCAGGTGCGCGTAGCGCTCGGTCATCTCGATGGTCGAGTGGCCGAGGAGCTTTGCGACCTCGAGCAACGGCACCGCGCCTTGCACGAGCCAGGAGGCGAATGTGTGCCGCAGATCGTGGACCCGGAAGTTCTTAATCTTGGCCCGCGTGCACGCCGCCTGAAACCCGTTCTGCATGAACCGAATGCGCTTCCCGTTCCGGTGAGCGAATACCCAGTCTGAATCCGGGCAATGCTCCGCACGAAAGCGGGCGCGATTCAAAAACGCCCTGCGCGCCTCGTCGTTCAGCGATACGGCCCGTCGTTTGCCGCTCTTGGTGTGCTCGCCTTCGAGACGGAGGACGTTGGCTTTCAGGTCCACCCGGTCCCAGGAGAGCTTCAAGAGCTCATTCTTCCGGCAGCCGG
>VBDE01000375.1 GCA_005883665.1 Betaproteobacteria bacterium | reverse complement strand
CAGCGTTCGCACGTCACCGTCACCGCGCGCACCAAGGGATTCGTGTGGATCGAGGAGCTGGTCGATTACGCCGAAAAGCACGCTTCGAGCGAGCTCTACGGGCTGCTCAAGCGGCCCGACCAGAAGTTCGTCACCGAGCGCGCCTACGACAACCCCAAGTTCGTCGAAGACATGGTGCGTGACATCGCTGCGGAGCTGAACCGCGACAAGCGCATCGAGTGGTACCGGGTGGAGTCCGAGAACTTCGAGTCCATTCACAACCACTCCGCCTACGCGCTCATCGAAAGAGATAAGACGCAGAAGTAGGTTCAGCTAGAACCGCCGGATCAGCACCATCGTCTGACCCTCGCGCTTCATTTCCATGCGGTTCAGGAAGCTCATGCCGAGCAGCGCGAACGGCATCTGGCTGCCTTCCACCACAGCCGCATCGACGTTGTTGACGACGATGTCGCCGATCCGCACCGTGTCCAGCTTCACCCGATAGGCCACCACCGTGCCGTTGGCGGTGCCCATCAATCCGGGCTGCCCTTTGCGGTAGTCGATTCCGAGCCGGGACGCGTCCGCCGAAGAGAGCGAAATAGACGTGGCGCCCGTGTCGACGAGAAAGCGCACTGCTCCCCCGTTGATCTGCCCGTCCACGACGAAATGTCCGCGCGCATCGGCGGTGAGCGTGGCGCTCTGGTTCGAGGAGGCCGGAGCCGGCCCGGCCTGATGCTGTCCGATGCGGAGCGTCCTTTTCTCACCGTCGATGAGCAGCATCGCCGACTCCCGGTCGGTCGAGATCAAGCTGACGCCTTCGACGGGTTTCTGGCCCACCGAAAGAACCCGCGGCGCGCCGCCGTCGATCACGACCACTGCCTTTCCGGGAAACAAGCCGATCACGCTCACCTCGGCGGTCCAACCGGCAGCGGACGACAGGAAAAGCAGGGACGTTACAATACGAACCTTGAACACGATGGCCTCATCTCGCGCATGAAACCGGTTGCGATTTTTCGCCATAGCCGTACCGAGGGGCCGGGCTATTTTGCCACATTCCTCGACGCGCACCGCATTCCGCACCGGCTCGTCGAGATAGACGCAGGGGAGGAGGTTCCCGCGGATCCGCGCGCGTTCTCGGGGCTCGCATTCATGGGGGGGCCGATGAGCGTGAACGACGTCCTTCCGTGGATACCCGAGGTGCTCGGTCTCGTCAACAAGGCGGTCGACGCCGATGTCCCGGTGCTCGGTCACTGCCTCGGCGGACAGCTCATCTCCAAGGCGCTCGGTGGCAGGGTGACGCGTAACGGAGTCAAGGAAATCGGCTGGGGCCCGGTTGCGATCGAAGACAACGCTTCCGCGCGCAAGTGGTTCGGCGCGACGCGAGAGTTCTCCGGTTTTCACTGGCACGGCGAGACCTTCACCATCCCGCCGAAGGCGACGCGCATCGCCGGGAGCCCGTATTGCGCGAACCAGGCGTTCGCGCTCGGCAAGCACCTCGGCATGCAGTGCCACGTCGAGATGACGCGCGAGCTGATCGGCGCCTGGTGCGAAGACTGGGAAAAGGAGCTCATAGCAAAGGCCGGGCCGTCGGTGCAAACCCCGGAGCAGATGTTCGAGCGGCTCGACGAGCGCGTGTATTCGCTCAACGCGATCGCCGCATGCCTCTACGGGCGCTGGATCCAAGGACTGAAAGCTTAGAGAGGTACCTCATGCCGAAAGCCAAAGCCGGGAAGGGAACACCGCGTCCTGCTTCGGGACCGGTCACGCTGCTTGTCGGAACGCGCAAAGGCGCGTTTTTCATCCGCTCGGATCGTGCGCGCCGCAGCTGGACGCTCGCAGGCCCTCACTTTCTCGGCAACATCGTCAACCATCTCGTGCTCGACCCGCGCGACGGCAGGACGCTGCTCTGCGCCGTGCGCGCCGGCCACCTCGGGCCGACCGTGTTCCGTTCGGCCGACTTCGGCCGCACCTGGAAGGAAGCGCAGCGCCCGCCCGCGTTCCCCAAGGCCGCGCCTGGAGAGAAGGGCCTCGCAGTGGAACACGTGTTCTGGCTCACGCCGGGGCATGCATCGCAGCCCGGAGCTTGGTACGCAGGTGTTTCGCCGCCCGGGCTGTTCCGCTCCGAGGACGGCGGCGTCACCTGGGAAGGGGTCGTGGGATTCAACGCCAACCCGATGCGCTCGCCGTGGATCGGAGGCGAGCAGGAGCAGGGGCCGCCCGGCGGCGCGACGCTGCATTCGATCAACGTCGATCCGCGCGATCCCCGGCACCTCTATATCGGCATTTCGGCCGGCGGCGCGTTCGAGAGCTCGAACCGCGGAGAGACCTGGCGGCCGCTCAACCAGGGCGTCGCGGCCGACTTCCTTCCCGTGAAGGACCCGGAGTACGGCCACGACGTGCACTGCATGCGGCTGCACCCGCTCGCGCCCGACCGCCTCTACCAGCAGAACCACTGCGGGATGTACCGCATCGACCGACCCGTCGAGCGCTGGGAGCGCATCGGCAACGCCATGCCGAAAGCGATCGGCGATATCGGCTTTCCGATCGTGCTGCATCCGCGCGATCCCGACACGCTGTGGGTGT
>VBDE01000374.1 GCA_005883665.1 Betaproteobacteria bacterium | reverse complement strand
GGGGTCGAAGCGGCTGTCCATATGAGCGACAAAGGCCCAGGCCACGCCGAAGACCTGCGGATAGCCGGCGAAAGGTCCGGTCGTCAACTTCGGCAACTGCCGATAGTAGCCAGGTGGCAGATCGTCGCGAATTTCGCGGATCTGCCCTTCGACGAGATGGTAGTTGTCGAGCAGCCACTCGGCGGCCGGTGTAATGGCACGACCCGCGCCGACCGCACTTGCGATGGCGCGATAGGCTTCGAGCAGAACCGATTCGTTGTCCCTCAGTCGTACGGCGAGGGATCGCCCGGTCGTCGGCCTCGCGGTGACGGGTTGGGCCGCTGCAAGGCTCTCGGCATGCTGCTCGAGACGCTCGATACTGAAGAGCTCCTCGCGGATGGACTCTTCGTTATCCCATGGTGCAGCCTGCGACCCGCGCCCGAAGGCGCGAAGAATTGCCGATTTCATCTTCCGTCCTGGCCGGTATCTACTGGCCGCGATGAACTACCGCGAGATTATGCGTCGTCGCTTCACCCTGGGCTCAACGCAGCCGCAAGTGATCCTGGCCCGGATTCAGGAAAATATCGAAGCCTTGCGCCAGTCATCCATCCGCCGTCAACACAAACCCCGCCGAAGCGGGGTCTGCGTATTTACGACTCAACTGCATGTGGCGGAATATTCAAGATCTATGACGGCCACATTGATTCCACGGTGGATACTACCCGTGCCGTTCGATGCGCCGCTCAGTGCACCGCGAGCCTTTTCGCTGGCGCTACCGTTTTCTTCGGCAGCGTGAGTTCCAGCACGCCGTCGTTGTACTTGGCTTTGGCGGTCGCTTCGTCGACCTCCTGACCGAGCGTGAACGCGCGCTGGATCTTGCCGTAATAGCGCTCAGCGCAAAGCAACGTCTCGCCGTTCTTGACGTCTTTTTCGTGCGTCACTTCCTTTTCGTGCTTCACTTCCACGGATACCGCAATTTCATTGCCGTCAATAGTTATGCTGATCTCTTCCTTCTTGACGCCGGGCAACTCGGCCAGCACTTGATACTCCTGGTCGTTCTCGGTTACGTCCATGCGGAACTGCGTGGGCGCAGGCGCACGCGCCACGGGCGCACGCGTCTCAAGGTTAGGCAGCCACACGGGGACGCCACGGTACATGTTCTCGAATGCATCCTCGAGCGCATTAAAGCGTGTGATGTTTAGCATTTCGTTCTCCTATGAAAATTCAAACTAATCGGCGGTGAATGACCGTGCATCCGTTGCCCATTTAGCAGTACTGGGAGGCCATCGCGACTATCAAGTCCCATCCATCTGACTGCCAGCACCAGCGGTAAGATACCGACTAGTCGCTACTAGAAGCAGGTACGATGATACTGACCGGTCACTCTCTTGTCAAGTAGAGATTGCACATGACCAAAATCGCCAAGACCAATGGGCAATCGCAGGAATTGGCGTTATCCGAGTCCGTGGTGCCAGCGTGGGTAGTGCCATCCCCGTCGACCCAGAGCGCGACCAGGTCTAGCGTCAAGACAAGAACCCGCCGTCCGCTCCGATGTGTCTCCGCTCTTGGCCGTTTCCAGCTGTTCGAAAACCTTGATGAGCCTTTTTGCTACCGACAAACGCCGGAGCGGGTGCCGACTAGTTCTCGGCTGTTCAAGCCGCGCGGCCGTGAAGCGGTATCACGTCTGCGCCGACCTTTAGTCCGTCCAGGTAGTCCGACCAAGCCTGCATCATCTTCCGGCGCTCCGGAAGGTGCTCCGCGAAGTTGTACGCTGCGCGGACGTTGTCCCGCTCGGCGTGCGCGAGCTGGCGCTCGATGGCGTCGCGGTGCCACCCCTGCTCGTTCAGCAGCGTGGAGGCGATGCTGCGGAAGCCGTGGCCGGTCATTTCGTTTTTGGCGTATCCCAGGCGCCTCAGCCCGGCGTTGACGGTGTTTTCGCTCATCGGCCGACCGTTGGTGCGCGCGCCTGGGAACACGTAGCGCCGCGCGCCCGTGAGGGCGTGGAGCTCGCGCAGGATCGCCACAGCTTGCGTAGAGAGGGGAACGATGTGCTGCTCCCGCATCTTCATGCGCTCTCTAGGGATGCGCCATTCTGCGGCGTCGAGATTGAATTCCGTCCATTCGGCTTTTCTCAGCTCGCCGGGACGGACGAAGAGCAGCGGCGCGAGGCGCAGCGCGCACTTGGTTATGAGCGAGCCTTCGTACCCTTCGATGGCGCGCAAGAGGGCGCCGATGGCCTTCGGGTCACGAATCGACGCATGGTGTTTTTCTTTCACCGGGGGCAGGGCGCCGCGCAGATCTCCGATCGGATCGCGCTCGGCGCGTCCAGTGGCGACGGCGTAGCGGAAGACCTGGCCGCAGTTCTGCATCGCCCGATGCGCCGTCTCCAGTGCGCCGCGGCTCTCGATCCGCCGTAGCGCGCTCAGCAGCTCGGGCGCGGTGATCGAGTTGATGGGCCGCGCGCCGAGCC
>VBDE01000167.1 GCA_005883665.1 Betaproteobacteria bacterium | reverse complement strand
TGTTCCTTTCGATCGATTCACTTCGCGCGGAATATGATGCGTCCGCGAGTCAGGTCGTAGGGGGTCAGCTCGACGGTCACCTTGTCTCCGGGGAGAATGCGGATGTAGTGCATGCGCATCTTCCCGGAGATGTGTCCCAGGATGACGTGTCCGTTTTCCAGCTTGACGCGGAAGGTCGCGTTGGGCAGGGTTTCCATGATCTCTCCCTGCATCTGGATCACGTCTTCCTTCGCCATGTTCGCTGCTATTGCCCTTTCCTTTGAATTGGGAGATCGGGATGCGCCCCTTGTTTCCTCGCTGTTTACCGGGTTGGAAACCCTGCCCCCTTGAAATTGGCCTTCTTGAGCAGGCTCTCGTACTGGTGCGTCATGATGTAGGCCTGCACCTGCGCCATGAAGTCCATGGTCACTACAACGATGATGAGGAGCGAGGTGCCGCCGAAGTAGAACGGCACGTTCCACCTCAGGATCAGGAACTCGGGCAACAGGCAAACCAGGGTCACGTAGAGGGCGCCTGCCAAGGTCAGTCTCAAGAGAATCTTCTCGAGATACTTCGCCGTCTGCTCACCGGGCCGGATGCCGGGAACGAAGGCGCCCGACTTCTTCAGATTGTCCGCCGTCTCCTTCGGATTGTATTGCAGCGCCGTGTAGAAAAAGCAGAAGAAAATGATCGCGCTTGCGTAGAGCATGACGTACACGGGCTGGCCCGGTGTAAGCGTGGACGCGAGGTCCCTGATCATCAGGCCGAATGCCGTCCCGATCTGTCCCTTCGACAGCAGTTCCCAGGTGTTGCTGCCTGCGACACCGCTTGTAAACCAGCCGGCAAGGGTCGCGGGGAACAGGATGATCGATGAGGCGAAGATCGGCGGTATGACGCCTGACATGTTGAGCTTGAAGGGCAGGTGCGAGGCCTGTCCGCCGTAGACCTTGTTGCCGATCTGGCGCTTGGCGTAGTTGACCAAGATCTTCCTCTGACCGCGCTCGACGAAGCACACGGCCCACGTCACCAGAACGACGGCGATAGTAATCGCGAGCGCCGTGAGCGGAAACATGGCGCCGGTGCGGACCAGCTCGAGCATCCCGGCGACTGCGTTCGGCAATCCCGCGGCGATGCCGGCGAAGATGATGATCGAGATGCCGTTGCCCAAGCCACGTTCGGTCACCTGCTCGCCGAGCCACATCAGGAACATGGTGCCCGTCACCAGCGTGACGACAGTGGTGAAGCGGAACATCAGGCCCGGGTCGATCACGAGTCCGGGTTGCGACTCGAGCGCGATCGAGATGCCGGTCGCCTGGAAAAGCGCGAGGAAGACCGTCCCGTAACGCGTGTACTGGGTGATCTTGCGCTGGCCCGCCTGGCCTTCCTTCCTGAGCTGCTCGAGTTGCGGCGACACCGCGGTCATGAGCTGCATGATGATCGAGGCCGAGATATACGGCATGATGCCCAGCGCGAAGATGGTGAAGCGCGAAAGCGCGCCGCCCGAGAACATGTTGAACAAACCGAGAATCCCGCCCTGCTGGGACTGAAACAACTCCGCGAGCTTGATCGGATCGATGCCCGGTACCGGAATGTGGGCGCCGATCCGGAAAACGACCAGCGCCAGAAGCAGAAACGTCAGGCGCTTCTTCAGATCGCCGTATTTGCCGGTCTTGCCGAGCTGCGGGGTCGGGGTGGCCATCTAGGTTTTTCCGCCTTTCTTTGCGTCCGGCCCCGGCCGAGTTTCCTTTGCTTCGCGCTTGTCTTTCCCGCCGCGTTCGCCTTTCGACTGGCTCGCTGCGGCGCCTGCACGCTTCTCGGGTCTTGCTTCCCCTTTTGCCGTTTGGCTCTCGGCCTGCGGCTGGGGCACCGGTACGGCCTTTGGCTCGCGTTTCGGCTTGGGTTGAGGAATCGGAGCATCGGTCGTGCCGCCCGCCGCTTCGATTGCGGCGCGAGCGCCCTTGCTCACGGCGACACCGGTAAGCGTCACTTTGCGCGTGAGTTTGCCGGAAACGATCACCTTGGCTCTCTTGGCCGATCCCGGAACGACGCCTGCTTCTTTCAACACGGCGAGGTCGATTTTCTCGGTCTTGACACGCTCGAGATCCGATAGCAACACTTCGGCGCTGTCCTCCCGCGTCGGCGAGTTGAAGCCGCGCTTGGGCAGCCTGCGCTGCAGCGGCATCTGCCCGCCCTCGAAGCCCACTTTGTGAAAGCCCCCGGAGCGCGCTCTCTGGCCTTTGTGCCCGCGGCCACCCGTTTTGCCCGTCCCCGACCCGATGCCGCGGGCAACGCGCTTGCGCACGTGCTTCGAGCCGGGAGCAGGTTTCAGCGTATTGAGTTCCATTTATCCCTCGACGCGCACCAGATAAGTTACGCTGTTGATCATGCCGCGGACTTGCGGCGTGTCCTCGAGCTCCACGGTTTGACGCAAGCGCCGCAGCCCCAGGCCGCGCACGGTGGCGCGATGCTCCCTCTTGCAGCCGTTGGTGCTCTTGACGAGTGTCACCCGGATTTTCTTGTCGGCCATATGCGTCATCCCCTCAGCTGGTGATTTCCTCGATCGACTTTCCGCGTTTGGCCGCGATCTGCGCGGGAGTATTCATCCTCTTCAGACCGTCGAGCGTCGCGCGAACCACGTTGTAGGGATTGGTCGAGCCGATGCACTTTGCGAGCACGTTGGTCACGCCCATCACTTCGAACACCGCGCGCATGGGGCCGCCGGCGATGATGCCCGTCCCTTCGGAGGCCGGCTGCATGATCACTTTCGAGGAGCCGTGTTTGCCGATGACGGCGTGCTGCAGCGTGCCGTTCTTCAGAGACACACGGAACATCTTGCGGCGCGCCTCTTCCAAGGCCTTTTGAACCGCCACGGGCACTTCGCGCGCCTTGCCTTTGCCCATGCCCACTGCGCCGTCACCGTCACCGACCACGGTAAGCGCTGCGAAACCGAGGATCCGTCCGCCCTTCACGACCTTGGTGACGCGGTTCACGGAGACCATCTTCTCCTTCAGGCCGTCAGTGCGCTGTTCACCGCCCTGCATTCTGGGTTGCATTCTCGCCATCGTGTTTCCCTTTAGAGCGCTCGCCTAGTGGGACTTCAGGAGGAAGGCCCCTATTCGTCGCCAATCTAGAACTTGAGGCCGGCCTCTCGCGCGGCGTCTGCCAGCGCTTTGACCCTGCCGTGATACTTGTAGCCGGAGCGGTCGAACGCGACCGCCTCGATGCCCAAACCTTTCGCTTTCTCGGCGATACGCTTGCCTACCGCCACCGCTGCCGCCTTGTTGCCACCGTTCGAGACTTTGGTGCGCACTTCCTTCTCCACGGTGGAGGCGGAGGTCAACACTTTGCCGTCCACCGAGCGCAGCTGGGCGTAGATATGAGTATTGGTTCGATGCACCGCCAGCCGCACCTTCGCCAATTCACGGATTTTGCGGCGCGTCTGCGAAGCGCGCCGAATTCTTGCCGCTTTTTTGTCGATCATCGCGGTTCCCTACTTCTTCTTGGTTTCCTTCAAGATCACCCGCTCGTTGGAGTAGCGCACACCCTTGCCCTTGTAAGGCTCGGGCGAGCGGTAGGCGCGCACCTCGGCCGCGACTTGTCCCACTTGTTGCTTGTCCAACCCCTTGATCACGATTTCGGTTTGCGAGGGAGTCTCGACCTTCACCCCCTTGGGCATGGGGTGCACGACGGGATGCGAAAAACCCAGCGTGAGGTTCAGCTTGTCCACTTGCGCCTGCGCTCGATAGCCGACCCCGACCAGCGTCAGCCGCTTCTCGAAACCCTTTGTGACTCCGAGCACCATGTTGGCGGCGAGCGCCCGCAGCGTTCCCGACATGGCGTTGGCCTCGTCCGAATCCTCGAGAGCCTTGAATACCAGCTTGTCGCCGTCCTTCTCGATGCTGACGTCCCTGCGCAGCCGCTGCGACAACGTTCCGAGCGGCCCCTTGATGGAGAGGGCTTCGGTTGCAAGCGTCGCCTCGACGCCCTTGGGCAGCGTTACGGGATATTTCGCGATACGCGACATGGCCGATTCCTAGGCGACGATGCAGAGCACTTCGCCGCCGACACCGGTGGCGCGCGCCTTACGATCGGTCATGACGCCCTTTGAGGTGGAGACGATGGCGACGCCGAGCCCGTTCATGATGCGGGGCAGCTCATCGCGCCCCTTGTAGATGCGCAACCCCGGAGTGGACACGCGCTCGATTTTCTCGATCACGGGCTGCCCCGCGTAGTACTTGAGGCCGATTTCGAGCTCCGGTTTCCCTTCCTTTTCGCGGACAGTGAAGCCGTCGATGTAACCCTCGTCCTTCAGCACTTGAGCGATGGAAATCTTGAGCTTGGAGGACGGAACGCCGACCGCGGTCTTTCCGACCATCTGGGCGTTGCGGATGCGGGTCAGCATGTCGGCAATGGGATCGGTCATGCTCATGCGGGGGCCTCCTACCAGCTCGCCTTGATGAGGCCCGGGATCTCTCCGCGCAGCGCGATTTCGCGCAGCTTGTTGCGCCCGAGCCCGAACTTGCGGAACACCCCGCGCGGCCGGCCGGTGAGCCTGCAACGGTTGCGCAGCCGCACGGGCGAGGCGTTCCTCGGCAGCTGCTGCTGCTTCTCGCGCGCCTCCTGGCGCTCTTCGTCCGAGCGCCTGGCGTCGTTGATGATTGCGAGCAGGGCCGCGCGTCTGGCGGCGAACTTGGCCACCGTCTGGCGGCGTTTCTTGTCGCGGTTGATCACGGCGAGCTTGGCCATGGCGATCCTTCAGGTCTTGAATGGAAAGTGAAAGGCGGTGAGCAGCGCGCGCGCCTCGTCGTCCGTTTTCGCGGTGGTGGTGATGCTGATGTTGAGCCCTCGCAGAGCGTCGATCTTGTCGTATTCGATTTCCGGAAAGATGATCTGCTCCTTGACGCCGAGGCTGTAGTTGCCGCGACCGTCGAATGCGCGGCTCGAGATGCCGCGGAAGTCACGGATACGCGGGATCGCCACGGTGACCAGGCGATCCAGGAACTCGTACATGCGTTGGCCGCGCAAGGTCACCATGCACCCGACCGGAAACCCTTTGCGCACCTTGAACGTGGCGATCGACTTCTTGGCCTTGGTGACCACGGGCCTCTGGCCGGCGATCTTGGTGAGGTCGGCAACGGCATTGTCCAGGATTTTCTTGTCCGTCGTCGTCTCGCCCACTCCCATATTGAGCGTGATTTTCTTGATGCGCGGCACCTGCATCGAGGTCTTGTATCCGAACTTCTTCATCAGATCGGGCACCACGTCCTTGCGGTAGTAGTCTTGTAAGCGAGCCATAGATAGATTTCCGAAGTCCTAAAGGATCAGGCGTCCACCATTTCGCCATTGGACTTGAACACGCGCACCTTGCGCCCGTCCTCCATCAGCTTGAAGCCCACGCGGTCGGCCTTTTTGGTTTGCGGGTTGTACAGAGCGACGTTCGAGACATCGATGGGCATGTCCTTGTCCACGATGCCGCCCGTCTGGCCCTTCACGGGGTTGGGGCGCTGATGTTTCTTCACGCGGTTGACCCCCTCGACGACGAGGTGCCTCGTATCCACGATCCGTAGCACCGTCCCCCGCTTTCCCTTGTCCTTGCCGACGGTGACGATGACGTCGTCGCCTTTTCTGATTTTTTCCATAGTCTCAGGTATCCACCGTCGCAGCCGATCACAGCACTTCGGGCGCTAGCGAAACGATCTTCATGAAGCGCTCGCTGCGAAGTTCCCGGGTCACGGGCCCGAAGATGCGCGTGCCGATGGGCTCCAGCTTGGGGGTGAGCAACACCGCCGCGTTGGAATCGAACCGGATGCGGCTGCCGTCGGAACGCCGCACGCCCTGTGCCGTGCGCACTACCACGGCGTGGTAAATCTCGCCTTTCTTGACGCGGCCGCGCGGGGCAGCGTCCTTGATGCTCACCCTGATGACGTCGCCAATGTTGGCGTAGCGGCGTTTCGAGCCGCCCAGCACCTTTATACACATTACAGCGCGCGCGCCGGTGTTATCGGCGACATCGAGCACCGTCTGCATCTGAATCATCTTTCCGTCTCCAACTTGTCCGGCCCGAATACGCTACGGGCAGGCAGTTTTGGATCCCGTTCGGGACGTGAAAAGGCAGCGAAGTCTACGCGAAATCAAAACCTTTGCCAAGCCTTAAGACCTTTGCCAAGCCAAACCTGCCTACGCCGCCCGTGCCTTCTCGACCAGCTTGGCGATCCGCCACGCCTTGGTCCTGGAGATCGGGCGGCACTCCTCGATCACGACCAAATCACCCTCGCCGCACTCGTTTTTTTCGTCGTGGGCATGGTACTTCTTCGAGCGCGTCACGATCTTTCCGTACATTGGATGGGTGACACGGCGCTCGACCAATACCGTCACGGTCTTGTCCATCTTGTCGCTGACGACTCGTCCGGTCAGCGTACGGGTGGTCTTGGCCTCGCTCATTTCACTTCCACCTTTTCCTTCAGGATGGTGCGCACCCGCGCGATGTCACGGCGCACGCTCTTCAGTTGGCTGCTGTTGGTGAGCTGTTGCGTCGCCTTCTGCATGCGCAGACCGAACTGAGCGCGCAGCAGCTCCTCGAGCTCCTTGGAAAGCTGCGCCGGATCCTTGGCGCGGAGTTCACTGGCCTTCATGATCATGCCCTCTTGTTCGACCCTCACCCCATCTGACGGAACACAAACATCGTGCGCAGCGGAAGCTTGGCTGAGGCAAGCGCAAACGCCTCCCGCGCCGTCGGCTCATCCACCCCGTCCATTTCATAGAGCACCTTGCCCGGCCTGATTTCCGCGACGAAATACTCCGGGTTCCCCTTGCCGTTGCCCATTCGCACCTCTGCGGGCTTTTGCGAAACGGGTTTGTCCGGAAAGATGCGTATGAAGATGCGCCCGCCCCGCTTGATGTGGCGCGTCATGGCACGGCGCGCCGCCTCGATCTGACGCGCAGTAAGGCGTCCGCGGGTCGTCGCCTTCAAGCCGTATTCGCCGAAGGAAACCTTCGTTCCCCGCGTGGCGACACCCCTGTTGCGTCCCTTCTGTTGCTTGCGGTATTTGGTTCGAGCCGGTTGAAGCATGGAGTCGCTCCTCGCCTAAGCCTTGGGCTTTCTGGATTTCTTCACCGCGGTTTTCGGCTTCGCTTCCGACTTCCCTTCGGCCTTCCCCTTCGCATCGCTCACGGCCTTTTTCGCGACGACCGGATGAGGCCGAGCGGCCCTGGGCTTGGCCTGGGGCGCTGCGGAACTCCCCGTGTCGGACGCCGCCCTGGCTGCGGCGATCGGCTCGGGCTTCGCTTCGGGAGCGCTCAGCGCGGGTTTGGGCGTCGCTTTCTTCACCTTCTTCGCCGCGAGAACCTCGTCGGCGCTCGGAGCCGGAGGCGCGACCGGCTGGTCCCCCTTGGCCATCACTTCGCCCTTGTACACCCAGCACTTGATGCCGATCACACCGTAGGTGGTCTTAGCCTCGGAAAACCCGTAGTCGATGTCCGCGCGCAGCGTATGAAGGGGAACGCGCCCCTCGCGATACCACTCAGTGCGTGCAATCTCGATGCCGTTCAAGCGCCCCGCGCTCATGATCTTGATCCCTTGAGCGCCCAGGCGCATGGCGTTTTGCATGGCGCGCTTCATGGCGCGGCGGAACATGATCCGCTTTTCGAGCTGCTGCGCGATCGAATCAGCGATGAGCTGCGCATCGACCTCGGGCTTGCGGATTTCCTCGATGTTCACGTGGACCATCTGCACGCCGAGGAGCTTGCGCAGATCGGCCTTGAGCATTTCGATGTCCTCGCCCTTCTTGCCGATCACGACGCCGGGCCGCGCGCTATGGATGGTGATCCGGGCGTCCTTGGCCGGCCGCTCGATCACCACCTTGCCGACCGAGGCGTGGGAAAGCCGTTTCTTCAAATAGTCGCGGACCTTCAGGTCCTCGTTCAGCATCGTGGCGAAGGTCCTGCTGTTGGCGTACCAGCGCGAGGACCAGTTCTTGTTGACGCTGAGCCTGAAGCCGATCGGATGAATTTTCTGTCCCATGAGGGCGTCCTATTTCTTTGCTTGCTTGGCCGAGGGCTTCTTCTTTTCCTCGTCGCCGACGGTCACGAAGATGTGGCAGGTTCGCTTGGTAATGCGGTTGCCGCGGCCTTTGGCACGCGCCTGAAAACGCTTGAGCGACGTGGCCTGCTCGACGAAAATGGTCTTGACCTTCAACTCATCGACGTCGGCGCCGTCGTTGTGCTCGGCGTTGGCGATCGCCGATTCCAGCACCTTCTTGATGATGTGCGCTCCCTTCTTCGGACTGAAGGCGAGCAGGTTGAGCGCTTTTTCGACAGGCAGCCCGCGGATCTGGTCGGCGACGAGCCGTCCTTTCTGGGCCGACAGCCGCACCCCGTAGAGCGTTGCGCGGGTTTCCATGGGCCTCCTACTTCTTCTCGCCGCCTGCAGCCGGGGCGGCTCCCGCAGCAGGGGCGGCCGGCGCAGGGGCACCCGGAGCAGTCGGCGCAATGGGAGCTCCGGGCGTTGCGTGCGCTCCGCCGGCCCTCGCAGCCGCTGCGGCTTCCAGAAGCTTCTTGTCGGCCATTCCGTGGCTCTTGAAGATGCGCGTCAGCGCGAACTCCCCGAGCTTGTGTCCCACCATGTTTTCCGAGATGTACACCGGGACGTGTTGCTTGCCGTTGTGGACCGCGATGGTGAGCCCGACGAAATCCGGCAGGATCGTGGAGCGTCGCGACCAGGTCTTGATCGGGCGCTTGTCGCTTGCCGCGCGCGCCGCGCCGACCTTCTTCACCAGATGGTGGTCCACGAAGGGACCTTTCTTGACCGAGCGTCCCATGGTCTAGCCCTTGTCTCGTTTCTTGTGCCGGAACTGGATGATCATGCCGCGTGTGCGTTTGTTCTTGCGGGTCTTGTAGCCCTTGGTCAGCACCCCCCAGGGGCTCACGGGATCCTGCCCTGCCGCGGTCTTTCCCTCGCCGCCGCCATGCGGGTGGTCGATCGGATTCATCGCGACGCCGCGCACGGTGGGCCGCACGCCGCGCCAGCGGACGCGCCCGGCCT
Organism: Betaproteobacteria bacterium; assembly: GCA_005883665.1. Lineage (GTDB taxonomy): Bacteria > Pseudomonadota > Gammaproteobacteria > Burkholderiales > SG8-39 > VBDM01. Next base: position 676 of record VBDE01000167.1, on the reverse strand, counting down.
TGCCGATCGATTCGAGGCTGTGCTCCTCGTTGCCGACCTCGCCGATCGTCGCGCGGCAATCGACGTGCACTTTGCGAATCTCCCCGGAACGCAGGCGCACCTGGGCGTAGCTGCCCTCGCGTGCGAGCAGCTGCACCGAGGTCCCTGCTGCGCGCGCAAGCTGCCCGCCCCTGCCGGGCTGCATCTCCACGCAGTGTACGGTGGTTCCGACCGGGATGTTCCGCAGCGGCAAGGTATTGCCCGACTTGATCGGCGCCTCCGCCCCCGACATGAGCTGCGTGCCGGCCGCGAGGCCCTTGGGCGCGATGATGTAGCGGCGCTCCCCGTCGGCGTAGCAAAGCAGCGCGAGGTTCGCGCTCCGGTTCGGATCGTACTCGAGCCGCTCGACCTTGGCCGCAATGCCGTCCTTGTCGCGGCGAAAATCGACGATGCGGTAGTGGTGTTTGTGGCCGCCGCCCTGGTGGCGCACCGTGATGTGGCCGTTGACATTGCGGCCGGCCTTTTTCGATTGCTTCTCCACCAGTCGATGGTATGGCGCGCCCTTGTGCAGATCGGGATTGACCAGCTTGACGAGCTGCCGCCGGCCGGGCGAAGTGGGTTTGACTTTGACGAGCGGCACGGTCTACTCCTGAGCCTGAAAGGTGATTTCCTGCTTCTTGCCGTCGGGTCCCGGGAG
>VBDE01000166.1:14893-17918 GCA_005883665.1 Betaproteobacteria bacterium | reverse complement strand
CGAGTCCAATAACATTCGCTCGCTCATCGAGCAGATATTCGAGCTTGGCTTGCCGGTCGACGTTCTTGTAGTCGACGACAATTCGCCCGACGGTACCGGCGACATCGTATCGGGGATGATGCCGAGCCACCCGAATCTGAAATTGTTAAAACGAGCACGCAAGGAAGGCATTGGAAGCGCCCATCTTTCGGCTCTTCGGCACGCCAAGTCCGAAGCTTATAGCGTGTTCATCAGCCTGGATGCAGATTTTTCCCACAAACCCCAGGACATTCCAAGACTACTCGAGCTCAAGGACACGCACGATGTCGTTGTGGGATCGAGGTTCCAGCGCGAAAGCAGCTTGCGGGAATGGAATCTGTTTCGGCGATTTCTGACCCATTTGGGGCATTTCTTGACCAAGGCGCTGCTGCAGCTGCCATACGATGCCAGCGGCGGGTTTCGCCTTTACCGTCTGGATCGCATTCCAATCACATTGATTGACCGTATCGAGAGTCGTGACTACGAGTTTTTTTTCGAAAGCCTCGCCCTCTTGCACATGACTGGAATCAAAATCGGAGAATTGCCGGTCGATTTGCCGGCACGTACCTACGGCCATTCCAAGATGAGGCCGAACCACATGGTGCGCGGGCTGTTGCGCCTTTTTCGGCTCGCATGGAAGCTGGCGATGACCCGCCATCGATCGAGGGGAAATAGCAAGACCAAAGAGGACCCGGATCCCGAAATCATGCGCGAGATGTGGGACAAGTACTGGGATGGTCGGAAACAAGAGGTCGAAAAGTCCACCTATGACATCATCGCCAGTTTCTATCGAAACTACTTGATAAGACCCACTCTTAATCACTTCATAAGGAGAACCTTTTCCCCTCACGCAGAACTTGTTCACGCGGGTTGCGGCGGCGGCGAAGTCGATGCAGACGTCGTACGCTACGCAAAGGTGACCGCTGTCGACATCTCGCCCAACGCGGTCGCCAAGTATCTAGCCAGTCACGGTGCGCAAGCCGAATGTCTGGTTATGGACATTTTCCATCTGTCACGTCTTGGGCGCCGATTCGACGGACTCTACAACCTTGGCGTCATGGAACATTTTGAACAGGACCAAATACGGCAAATCCTTGCCGAGTTCAATAGAACGCTCAAACCTGGCGGGCGCTTGCTGCTTTTCTGGCCCCCCGTCTACGGACTATCGGTTATTGCCCTGAAGATAATTCACTTCGTTCTAAATCAGATACTGCGCCGCAATGTCCAGCTTCACCCGCCAGAACCAAGCAAGGTACGGTCTCGAAGCCAGATTCAAAAACTCCTGGGCGAATCCGATTTCGATCTGGAATCTTTTTCTTTCGGTGTCAGGGATGCCTTTACGTATGCGGTTATTGTCGCGACGAAGCGACCATGAGAAAGAATAGGAACGATGTTGACAGTAACTAGGCGAATGCTATCCGAAGATTGGAAGTATTAGATCGCCCCTACGCTGGATAGAACGGGATTTGAAATTGTCGCTGCAACGGTTGTCACACTTGAGCGTAGTTCAGGTCGGTAATCTCCTCCAGTACCCTTTCCACCTTGCCTCCCGGCAGGTATCGTTCCTTCAGATACATCAGGGCTATCCATATCGGCGTACGCTTCGTACCGTCGGATATCACTAGCCTTGCATGCGATCCGCGGATATTCACCTCCTGCATGTCGTATTCCAGAGTCGCGGCAGCGAGCAGTTTCGATATTTGCTCGCCCTGTAGCCGCTGCCGGTGCGATGCGCTGACATGGATCCCGATGCGAGTTTTATCGGCCCAGAGCCATTCAAACATGTAGAAACTATACGCAGGACTGTTCTGCGGAAAATGGTCATCGCCCTGGATGGAATGCTTGTCCGTGATGTAGAAGACAGATGTCTGGTTCGCGCCCTCGATCCTGGACAGCTTGTACAGCCACGAACGATCCTTTGCCGCGACCGCGATGTAATAGAGATACACCAGATTCAGGTGAACCATATTCACGGCAAGCATGGAAACGAGAACCGGGAGCACGACCTTCGCGGGCAACAACAGGCTGGCCGCACCCAAGATCATCAACGATACGGGAAGGTGAAACAATAGGTGATGCTTTGTGTTCCAGCCTTCAGGAGAGAAATTTCGCCCGACAAGAATGTAAGGGAGCGCTGCCAAGGCAAACAACACGGCTCCGGCAACCACTAAATTGATCGCGACTGGTCGGGAGATGGCCAGCGGGAAGGAAACCAGGCTAGATTGGACGTAAAACGCCAGAACCAATGCCCCGACCGGGATCCACAGAAAATGTTTTTCTATTGCGGATCGAATCGGAGCGGTGATGGCAGATTCGACCCCACAGCGGATGGAATTAATGAAGCTACCCACGAGACGCAGCGGCTCAAACTGTATCCGATTGTAGTCCTTGTAGTAGCCGTGGCGCGGTGCGAGCTTTTCTTTCAGGATCCAGAACACAACCGGAAGAACGGCGTAGTCGAGATGCTCCAGGAATCCGAAATACGCATTCCGCCACACATCCTCCGTAAAACCGGGCTTCAAGAACAGCATGAGCCCCAGAAAGCCAAAGTAATAGACCAGCAGTGAATTGGCGCTGAATGAGCACCAAAATAGGACCAACGACGTCAGCCGCAGGCCCCAATGCGTCGCACCGGCGTTATCCAGCGCCACAAAAGCAACGTAGGCCGCCCAATAGAACATCGCCGTCGGGAGGCCGTACTGAAGGATGACTATGGAATCGACGTTCATGTGGTATCCCGTGTAGGCCAAATAGAGCAGCGACAGGACCAGAGCCAGATTTTCGTCCAAAAAACCGAAGCGTGTCGCGATCAGATAAATCGCCAGCGCACTCGCGTAAGTTGAAGCAACGACGAGCAGCCGGTAGACAATGGATCGATTAGAGAAACCAGCGATGAATTTGTGCAGATAGTGCTGAAGGGGCATTCCCACCTCAGAGAAGAATTTTTTCATCGTGCTCCAATCCTTGCGCCTCTGCCAGGAATCGATCATCCACGCATCCCAATACA
>VBDE01000166.1:12972-14876 GCA_005883665.1 Betaproteobacteria bacterium | reverse complement strand
GCCAACGTGAATACCAGCAAGATCAACGGATTCAGCAGACACGATGTTTCTAGCAAGGATGACATGTCGGACAAGCTTACTCTTGATGCTCGGTCGGAAACGCCACGTTCATCCGTTGAGGATCCCGGTAGCGAAGAATCTTCGCGGGGACGCCCCCGACAATGGCGTTGGAAGGGACATCTTCGATGACGACGGCGCCTGCCGCAACAACGCTCCCGTCCCCAATCTTCACCCCGCCCCGGATGGAGACATTGGCACCTATCCAGACGTCGTTACCAATCAGGATTTTTCGGTACTGAACGGGCTGATAGCACATGGGCACGCCGGTCGGTTCGCTCGAGTGCTCACGAGAGGAAATAGCGCAGTGGGGACCGACCATCACGTGGTCGCCGATATCGATACCGCCGCCCGCATCGATATAGGTGCCCACATTGATGGCAACGCGCCGTCCGGCAGTCATGCGGTGCGAGAAAATGATGTAGACGCCCGGATAAATCAGCAGGTTCTTGCCAGCTCTGCGGAAAAGGCAGCGATAAAACAGTCCTCGCAAAATGAGGCCCTCGACACCGGGCAGCCACCGAATCAACACCCCGATGTATAGCTCGAGAGCAATTTCTCCTAGCACGGGGATCGGCCCTTTTCGCTTGCTCTACCGGATCATCTCGCCAACTCCGTCTTTGAACCGTTTCAACCGCAGACCGGGAAATGTGCGATGTATCTTTGCGGATTCGTTGTGGAATCCGCTGCCGACCACCAACCCGAGTTGCCAGATTCGGTTATTGACCGCGTGGGGCAGAATCGGCTCGATACGGTAGAAAACGTTCGCTATCAAGTCGCAGAATCGCCAGAACGCAGGTGGAAACCTGATCGGGCGATAGCCGATACCCCACGCCTGATAGTAGTATTGAATCAGCTCCGAAATGGTTGCGACCTCGGCCACCGGAATGAAAAGCTCGCTCGTCCCGGACGGCACCAGTCGACCGGAAAGCAGGACTAGTATTCTGGCGATATCGTCCACATTGATGAGACTCAGCCTGCCAGGATAGTTGAACCGGGCAATCACCGAGTCACCGAAAGCCATTTGGGACAGCCGTTCAAACAAGCCGCCTGTCCTGGTTCCCCGCCCGTAGACAGCGCAAAGGCGGACTATCGTTGCACGAAAGCCGTCGGCCCGAGCGCGCTCCCGCAGATACACCTCTGCGGCAAGTTTGCTTCTTCCGTGATCGTTGAAGGGCCGCAGCAGAGGCGTCTCCTCGTTAACCGGTCTGTCAATATCCTCCCTGTGATCCGCGACCGCGATGGTACTGGTGAAAATAAAATGGGTATCGGGAGACAAGGGCTGAATCGCCGCGAGGAGATTGCGGGTACCGATGTCGTTGACGGCGTGGTTGCTCGCCCCGGTATCCGTATTTGACGCGAGATGTAACACCAAACTCGGCGATTTGGGGACATTCCCCAAGCCTCGACCCGACACGAGATCGACTGGTATGTACCGTATCCCCGCTTCATCAAGAATTGACCGCCCCGTGCGTTCCAGTTCGTTGTCGGCTCGATCATAGGCGAGGCAAAGAATTCTTGAGGCGCCGTACGCTTCCGCGAGCAAGCGAATCAGGCGCCTTCCCACGAATCCGGTTGCTCCGGTTACCAAAATCATATTCGTGCTAGTCGTTGTCCCGGACAGGGGAAGACATCCCGCGCCTCGCGGAAGACGTTGACAGAGTCAACTCACAGCTTCGAAGCGTAAAATGAAAAATGATTCTCGAACAGCCTGCTTAGCCGGTGTGGCGAAAACCATTTCAGATACAAATACTCAAGCGCAATTCTGGCCATAGCGGGTTGTTTCGATGGGTGCACGTCCCCGTGTTCATCGAAAGTCCTGTCAAATTTGGGAGCGTCGAACCTGT
>VBDE01000166.1:2946-12966 GCA_005883665.1 Betaproteobacteria bacterium | reverse complement strand
GACAAGGTACTGAGATCCTGGCTGGACTTGCGGCGCGAAACTGTATCTTATCGTCGTTTCTTCCAGCGCTTCCTCGATTTCACCGGCGGTCAATGGCCGCCCCCCGGAAGAAACCCAGCTATCCAGAACCGCAAGGATGCGACTGTCCGGCCAGATCAGCTTGACCATGCAAGATAGGTACGCCGGCCGGTACATAATCGACATCCGCTCAGAGGGATATTCGATCCAATGAGAGTCGCGAATTTTGATCACGGACGCCGAGCTAAGCTGAGGATTTGCCGCGAGCCACCGGATCAAGGCTTTGTCTTTGACCGACGCGGCGATGTAAAGAAGATGGATTTTAACGATGTAGAGCGCATTGGCGAACAGAATAATTGGGACCAATACGACTCCGAACGAGTTTGGGAAGAGCTGCAACCACCCGAAAACAATGAGCGCATAGGGCAGGTGGAACAGCATGAAGTTTTTCGAGCCCCATCCCCCTTCCCAAGAGCCCTGTCCCACAAGCATGAAGGGTGAAGCCCCTAGAAGCATGAGCCCATAGCCGGCCGCCAGAACCTGCAATGCCGCTAGCGCCGGCATGGCCGCGAGATCTTTGGCGAAATTGAACGTCAACAAGCCCAGAAAGACGCATGAAAATATAAGCGAGGAGTTTTTCGATCTCACGAGCTCGAGGATCGGCTTGATCATGGGAACATCGATCCCGTACCTGAGCGCTCGCAGCCCGACTTGCAGAATGGAAAACGGTGCCAGTCGTATTCTGTTGTAATTCTCGTAATAGCCGTGTCGCGGGAACCATCTTTCCTTCATGAACCAATATGCGAACGGCAGCACAGCCAGCAACGCGACCTTCACGTATTCATGCATGCCGAACCCGTCCGAGGATCTGCTGTGTACGAGCCACACGTAGAGAAGAAGGAATCCCCAGAAAAACACCAGCGTCGAATTGGCGGTGAAGGACGCGAAGAAGAGAACCAACGAGATGGAAAAACCGATGCTCCCGGCCAGGTTTGGTTGGCCAACGGCCGTCGTTGCGAAGAAACAGCCTGCATAGAAAATGGCAATCCTGAAGGTATATTGAAGGGTCACTACGCTCTCGAATGTAACGGCATACGCAGGATACGAAAGCAGCAACAGGGAGATTGCCGTCGCCTGCAGCGGGTTGAATGCGTTCGTGTGCACTGCGATCAGGAAAACGCAAACGGCTATTATCAAGATCGAGGCCAGAGAAATCACCCGATAAGCCACATAGCGCCTTGGAAGTCGGCCCACTATCCGGTGCTCGAAGTAGAGATTCGGCATGCCGACTTCCCAGTAAAATCGGCGCATGGATTTCCCGTCCTTGTAGTGCTGCCAGAGGTCGACAAACCAGCCGTCCCAATACAGCCCGTCGTTGAAGAGAATTATTCCGTGGGTCAAGAATCCATACCCAAGGATCAGGACCATCCACGGCATGGAATTGCTGGCGGTTTCTATCATTCGGTCCTCAAAGAGCGGTGGGTGTTTTCGTGAGTGCGTGCAGACACGGAGGACCGGGCGAAGTGCCGTGAGATATCGTTGGAGTCAGTCGTACGCCGACCTTGCCGGCGGCACGGCGAATCTTACAGGCAAGTCCGCCAGGCGTCGGCTGATTGCGGTGGATACTTCGCGCACGAATGCAAGATAGACCACCGCCCCTGGAGAAACCTGCGCCGGCCTGAGGATCGGCCGGCCAAGGTGCGAACGGCCGTCTCTCGCGGGATCTTCATCGACGAAGAATTCGACGAGATCGTCCAGCCCGCTTGCCAGCCAGGTCGCGGCGACCGAAGTCCCGAAGATGCCAAACCGGCCGCTACGGGCAGATTCGCGGGCATGACCGAGCATGCTTCGCAGCCATGCGACGTCGCCTTCGATCCTGGAGATCGCCTCGCCAGGGTCGTCTTGCACGGGTTCCGGCAGTTTAGGATCCGGGACGGCAAGCAAGGAGATCTCCTTGTTGATCCAATCTGTACGCACTGCTTCGACACCCAGGCCAGCACGGGCGACAAGATATGCGAGCGAACGCGGGGTGAAGTGGCAAAGGTGGTCGGCGACCACCAGGTCGAACGGCGTCTTGTCTACGTTGTTGACTTGAACGAAAAGCCGGCCGCCCGAGGAGACTCTTTCCCGCAGTCTTCGCAGCATCGAAAGCGGAGCCGTAAAATGCTCCAGCGAGTGGATCAGGGTGACAAGATCAAACTGTTGGGACAGCCGCTCGGGCGGCATAGTAAGAAGCCGCTCGAACCGTGGTATCGCCTTGAGCACCCGCTCTTTCCGGTTATCCAAGTCAAGTCCGAACAGCTTCCAGTCGCTGGTGGCCGCAGAAAACGCCCCAAGCATGGCACCGCTGCCGGCGCCGACGTCGAGCAGCGCTCCTGCGTTCGGGAGAATGCCTGAATCGAGGAAACGCTGCACCAGCACCTCACAGCGGCCGCGCGGACTCCCGCTCACCGGATCGAAGACCGCTTGATCGTTGGCGGCGGATTGGTGATACATCTCGTAGTCGCGGTAGATCTCGCCAATTTCCCGCAGCCATTCCGAGTCGGTTGTTTTTTGAACCGTACCGCAGCGTTCACATACGAAGAGACTGCCGCCGCTCGGGAACGGCTTACTGTCGGACGTCACCCTCGGAAGATCCGGAAATCCTTCGATGGCGCGCAGTCCTGCCGTGTCGCAGGCCTGGCAAGCGTATCGGGACGGCGGCATTTTTCCTGGCGAATTGGCGGAGAGGCCGAGGCTTAGCTGATAAAATCAAAGCCCGCAAGCGGGCGCCGCGCAGCGGATACTTTGCGATGAAAACGCTATCTTCTCACAATGGGGAAATCGACTGCCCGACGGAGCCCCCGTAATGGCGGTTCCCAAAATCGCGGTAATCGTGCCGAATCGCAACGATTCTCGCTATCTTCCACGTTGCATCCGCTCGATACTCGAACAGGATGACCCTCCCGACGAGCTGGTCGTCGTGGACGACCAGTCCACCGACGACAGTGTCCCCGTCATCCGTTCCCTCATTTCCGGACATCCGCGGGCGCTGCTTATAGAGAACCCCGTAAACCTGGGCACGTATGGCGCAGTGGACAAGGGGCTTGAGATCGCGCGCAGCGAGTATGTCCTTTTCCTGTCGGCAAACGATTTCGTGATGCCGGGCCTGTTCGCGCGCGCAAGGTCATGCCTCGCACGGCACCCGGGCGTGGGACTGTGGTCTGCGATGGGATGGCTCGTGGACGAGGACGACCGACTCATACGCCTTCATGTTTCGCCTGTCCTCTCCCTGCGCGACGCCTATGTCGCCCCCGAGCGCTGTGCGAGGCTGGCATGTCGTCTAGGCAATTGGTTTGTCGGGTCCACGCTTATCTATCATCGCGGTACGCTGGAGGCCGTGGGCAAGTTCGACCCTGCTTATATGGGTCTCTCCGACCTGGTGACCGCAATGATTGTCGCGAGCCGGCGTGGGGCGGCGTACTCGCCGGTGCCGCTTGGCGCAGGCCGCCTTCACTCCGGAAGCTATCTGTTCAGAACCTTGAAAGGCACCGCAAACATCGAGGCGATCCTCGATCGGCTGCGAGAGCGCGGGCCCCCACTCGCCCCTGGACTATTCACCGAGGTGTTCCTAGAACGCCTGGCGTTTCGTTTCCGGTTTGCCGCGGTGCGTGCCGGCGGGGGCGAAGATATTTCTTCAGTAGCGACGAAGTACTCCGGCCTCCGGCGTTTCGCGCTCGACGCGGTTGACCGACTACTGCCGTCGAGGTCCCGGCGCGTGCGCGTTGCGTTGACGTTTCTCGTTCTATGTCCTTTTGATGTTCTTCCGGCGCTGTGGAATCGGTTGCTCGGCTCTGTGGTTGTCCTACTTCTTCTCCGTTTGCGGGGACAGGGCACGTATACCGATAGTGGTCGGCTGAAATCGCGCATGTCTCCGAGCGAGAAGAGCCGCCAGTGAAGTCCGCCAGACAACGAGTCTGCTTCGTCGTTTCTTCTCCGCTGACGATACGCGCTTTCCTCTCCTCACATATCGCCGCTCTTTCCGCACAGTTCGACGTGAGCATTGCCGCGAATGCGGATCCGGATTCGTTCGCGGCCGAAGGCCTGAGCGCGCAGCTCTTCAGGGTTCCGATCGAGCGCAGGACTTCACCTCTGCGCGATTTGAGAGCCCTGGCAGGCCTCGTTCGGCTGTTCCGGGTGCACCATTACGATCTGGTTCACTCGGTCACGCCCAAAGCCGGACTGCTGGCGATGGCGGCGGCGTGGCTCACTCGGGTGCCGCTACGAATTCATACTTTTACCGGCCAGGTATGGGCGACGCGCAAGGGGCCGGCGCGTGCGATGCTGCGCGCGATCGATAGCCTCATCGCACGGTTTGCCACGCACGTGCTGGTCGACAGCCGATCGCAGCGTGAATTCCTGATCGCAAATCGGGTGGGGGCAGCCTCGAAATCGGTGGTGCTTGCCGAGGGCTCGATCTGCGGGGTGGACGGCGAGCGGTTTCGGCCCGACCGGGCGGCGAGAGGCCGCACGCGAACCGCGCTCGGTGTGCCCGAGGACGCGGTCCTGTTCCTGTACCTTGGCCGACTGAGCCGGGACAAGGGGGTGCTGGACCTCGCCGCAGCGTTCGCCGCGCTCGCCGTGCGAAACCCTTCTGCGTACTTGCTCGTCGCCGGACCCGACGAGGAAGGCCTCAGGCGGCAAATGCAAGCGCTGTTGACCGCCTCCATGGACCGGGTGCGCTGGAGCGACCACACGGATCGGCCCGAGGACACCATGGCGGCGGCGGATGTGTTCTGCCTGCCGAGCTACCGCGAAGGATTCGGTCAGGTTGCGCTGGAAGCGGCCGCAACCGGGTTGCCGGTAATCGCCTCACGCATCTACGGGATCGTCGACGCGGTCCTGGATGGAGAGACCGGGCTGCTTCATCCGCCCGCCGATGCCGACGCGCTGCGTGCGCACATGGAGACGCTGCTCATGCAGCCCGATCTCAGACGCAAGCTCGGGGGTGCCGGACGTTCGCGTTCTCTGCGGGAATTCTCCGCCCAGCGGGTCACACAAGCCCTGGTCGAGTTCTACGCCGGCATAACGGCGAAGCTATAATCGCGCGAATGCTCAAGCGCGGTCTGGACATCCTTGCGGCTTGCGTCGGACTCGTTGCCTTCGCGCCGGTTCTTGCCGTCGTGGCGGCGCTCGCCGCCGGCAGCACCGGCCGGCCAATCCTGTTCATCCAGACGCGACCCGGTAAGGATGGTCGAATGTTCACGTTGTACAAATTCCGGACGATGTCGGGGACGACCGGCGCCGCGGGCGAGTTGCTGACGGACGCGGAGCGGCTGACGGCAGTCGGCCGGCTCCTGCGGCGTTACAGTCTCGATGAGCTGCCGCAACTCTGGAACGTTCTGCGCGGCGACATGAGCTTCGTCGGCCCCAGGCCGCTGCTCGTCGAATACCTGCCGCTCTATTCGGCCGAGCAGGCCCGCCGGCACGAAGTGCGCCCCGGGATTACGGGGTGGGCGCAAGTCAGCGGCCGCAATGCGCAGTCCTGGGACGAGCGCCTGCGTCTGGACGTGTGGTACGTGGATCATCAATCCTTCTGGCTCGACCTGAGAATTCTCTGGCTTACGATCATCAAGGTTCTGAGGTCTGAAGGGGTGAACCGACCGGGGCACGCGACCATGCCGCGCTTCACTGGCAATCGCGGCGAACCGCGAAATGGCTAAGCGGCCCGCGGTCGTCCTCATCGGAGCGAGCGGGCACGCAAAAGTCGTGATCGACGCCATCGAGCACGACGGCCGCTACCGGATCGCGCACCTGCTCGACGACAATCGGACCCTGCACGGCAAACCCTTTTTCGGCTACAAAGTCGCAGGCGCCACCGAAAGTATCCTCGCGATGCCCGAAAAGAGAAAACCGTGGGTACTCGTCTCGATCGGCGACAATGCAGCACGCGCACGCATCGCCGCATGGCTGCGCGCGAAGGGATTCAGGTTCGCGAGCGCCGTTCATCCCGATGCCCGTATCGGGCGCGGAGCGGTGCTCGGCGCAGGGACCGTGGTGATGGCCGGCGCGGTCGTGAACTCGGATGCCCTGGTAGGTGAAAATGTGATCGTGAACACCGCCGCCACTATAGACCACGATTGCGTGATCGGGGACGGAGTGCATATCGCCCCCGGCGCCCGCTTGTGCGGCGGCGTACGAGTGGGCGCAGGCAGTTTCATCGGTGCGGGATCGGTGCTCATTCCGGGAGTTCGAGTGGGCGCGAACGCCGTGATTGGCGCCGGATCGACTCTGCTCGATCACGTATCGGACAACGTCAGGGCCGCGGGCTCCCCGGCGAGGGTCGTTGCCGCATGAGCGCCCGACTGATCCCAGCGAGCTCGGAGCGTCTGGCCATCGAGGGCGGCGTGCCGGTGCGCTCAGCGCCCTTCGCCCCTTGGCCCTTCTACGCACCGGACGAAATCGCGGCAGTCTCGCAGGTGCTCGCCTCCGGAAAAGTGAATTACTGGACCGGAGACGAGGCCCGGGCTTTCGAGCGGGATTATGCCGAGCATACCGGCTGCCGCCACGCCATTGCGCTCGCGAACGGCACGGCGGCGCTGGAGCTCGCTCTGCATGCGCTCGGCATCGGCGCCGGGGACGAGGTCGTCGTCCCGAGCCGCACCTTCATTGCGTGCGCGAGTTGCGCCGTCATGCGCGGCTGCAAACCGGTGTGTGCCGAAGTCGATCCGGCGAGCCAGAACGTCACCGCCGAGACCATCCGCGCGGTGCTGACTCCCCGAACGAGGGCGATCATTGCGGTGCATCTCGCGGGCTGGCCGTGCGAAATGGATTCCATCATGGAACTCGCCCGCCAGCGCAACCTAAAAGTAGTCGAGGATTGCGCACAGGCGCACGGCGCGACCTACAAGGGGCGGCCGGTCGGCTCGATGGGTGACGCGGGCGCCTTTTCGTTTTGCCAGGACAAGATCATCACCACGGGCGGCGAAGGCGGCATGCTCGTGACCAACGATGCGGCCATCTGGGCGAAGGCCTGGTCGTACAAGGACCACGGCAAGAGCTACGACGCGGTCTACAACCGGCCGGCGCCGGGACCCGGATTGTTCAACTGGATCCACGAAAGCTTCGGAACGAACTGGCGCATGACCGAAATGCAGGCTGCGATCGGGCGCATTCAGCTTCGCAAGCTCGACGGCTGGTGCGCCGCCCGCCGACGCAATGCCGACGTCCTGACCCGGGAGCTGTCGGGCGTTCCCGCCATACGGCTGACTGTTCCGCGGGATGGACTCGGTCACGCCTACTACGAGTACTACGCGTTCGTGCGCCCGGAGGCGCTGAAAGCCGATTGGAACCGCGACCGCATCTTGCTGGCGATCGCCTCCGAAGGGGCACCGTGTTCGGTCGGCAGCTGCAGCGAAATCTACCTCGAGAAGGCCTTCCACGAGTCGATGCGCCCGGCTGAACGATACAAGGTCGCCCGGGAGCTAGGCGACACTAGCCTCATGTTCAAGGTGCACCCGACCCTATCCGAACCCGATATGCGCGATACCGCCCGCGCGGTTGCAAAGGTGATGCGCGCAGCCGCGCGCTGAGCGTGCAGTAGCGGGCGGCTTGTGAATGTTCCTTCGAAATGGTGAACGAGCCTGCCGAGGCAAAACGAGCGAAGGGCCGGGCTTCTCTGAGTTGGCAAACCGCGATCACGGTTCTCCATGACATCGGAGCTGCAGCGGCCAGCTGGCTGTTGGCCTATGAGCTGCGCTTCAACTTCGAGGTTTCAGACTTCTACGCCGGCTTGATGTTCGCCGACCTCGTCTGGATCCTGCCCGTCCAGGCGCTCGTCTGTTGGCGCGCCGGAATGTACAGGGGGCTATGGCGCTATGCGAGCCTCACCGATCTGCGGCGCATACTGGTGGCGGCCGGACTGGGAGCGCTCGCCGTCGCAATGCTGGTGCTGCTGTTGCAGCGCGCCTATGTTCCGCGTTCGGTCGTGGTCCTCTATCCGATCCTTCTCGCCGGATTGATGAGCGGCAGCCGCATCGCCTACCGCGCCTGGAAGGAGGGCCGCCTTGCACGGCTCGCCGCTGACGGCTCCAAGCGAGTGATCGTGCTCGGGGCCGGCGTCGCGGGCGCGAATCTGCTGAAGAGCCTGGGCCGTAGTCCGGAGTGGACCTTCATCGGACTCCTCGACGACGACCCGGCGAGGCAAGGCCGCGATATCGACGGGGTGAAGGTGCTGGGTCCGCTGGAGGCCCTTTCGGAGGTCGCCGCGCGTCTCGGGGTCGAGCAGGCCATCATCGCCATGCCGGGCGCGACGCACTCCGCGCGGCGGCGTGCGCTGGAACTGTGCAGCCGAGCTCGAATCCGTGCGATGACGGTCCCGTCCTACGAGGATTTGATGTCCGGCCGGGTCAGTTACTCCCAGGTTCGCGCCGTCGAGCTCGATGACCTGCTCGGCCGCGATCCGGTGAGGCTCGATAGCGCCGGCCTGCGCGAGTGGTTGCAGGGTAGAACGGCGCTGGTCACGGGCGCCGGAGGCTCGATCGGCACCGAGCTTTGCCGCCAGCTTGCGCAGTTCGCTCCGGAGAAGCTGGTTCTCTTCGAAGCGAACGAGCTCGGCCTTTACCAGATCGAGCAGGAGTTCCTCGCGCGATTTCCCGGAGTGCCCATCGTATGCCTGATCGGAGACGTGAAGGATACTGCACGCCTTGCGTGGGCGATGCAGACGCACCGGCCATCCGTCGTGTTCCATGCCGCCGCCTACAAGCACGTGCCGCTCATGGAAGAGGCGAACGCCTGGGAGGCAGTGCGGAACAACGCGCTCGGAACGTGGCGAGTCGCGCAGGCGGCTATAGCGAACGGGGTCGAGAAACTGGTGCTCGTCTCCACCGACAAGGCGGTCAACCCCACGAACGTCATGGGTGCGTCGAAGCGGCTTGCCGAGCTTCTGTGCCAGACTCTCGGGGCGGAAAGCACGCGTATCGTCATGGTTCGCTTCGGCAACGTGCTCGGTTCGACCGGCAGCGTCATTCCGAAATTCCGCGAGCAGATCGCCGGCGGTGGACCCCTGACAGTCACGCATCCGGACATCACGCGGTATTTCATGTCGATTCCAGAGGCCGCCCAACTGGTGTTGCAGGCTGCCCTCATGGGAAAAGGCGGCGAGCTCTTCGTGCTCGACATGGGCGAGCCGGTCAAGATCGTCGATCTTGCGCGAGACATGATCAGGCTCTCGGGCTTTTCCGAGGCAGATATCGAAATAAAATTTACCGGCCTGCGCAAAGGGGAGAAGCTCTTCGAGGAACTGCTTGCCACCAACGAGCATACACGCGCGACCGGTCATCCGAAGGTTCGCATCATGAGGGCGCTCGCCGCGCCCGATCCGGCGTGGGTGCGAGAAACACTGGCCTGGCTGGACGCGCCGGATACCTTGGACGACCACGCCGTCAGGGGGCAGCTTGCGCGCCTCGTGCCGGAGTACCGCCCGGCCGAGAGCCGCTGACGTGCTGGATCTCCTCAAATTTCTCACCCACCTCGCTTTTGCAGGAACGATATTCCTCTGCTCGGTTGCTCTGACGTACCTCATGACACGCTTCGTGCGGGTGATGGACATGCCCAATCCCCGTTCTTCGCACTCCAGGCCGGTCCCGAAATCGGGCGGGATCGCTTTCGTCGCGACCTTCGTGATCGGGAGCGTGATCATCTATTTTGCCGCCGAAGTCGCGCGAATCGACGACCGCTACTTCTGGGGGTACGTGATCTCCGCCGTACTGCTGGCGTTCGTCTCCTTCATCGATGACGTTACGCAGAAAACCTTTCTCGCAAAAATCTTCACCCAGGTGCTGTGCGTGGGTGTCGTTCTCGCCTCCGGCGTCATCATCACGAGGCTCGCGATACCGTATTGGGGCGAGGTATCGCTGGGCGGGCTGGGCTACGTACTGACCTTCCTCTGGATCGTGGGGCTCACCAACGCGTACAATTTCATGGACGGCTTGGACGGACTGGCCGCGGGGGTCGCCGTCATCG
>VBDE01000166.1:0-2889 GCA_005883665.1 Betaproteobacteria bacterium | reverse complement strand
GCTTTTCAATTTTCCGCCCGCCCGGATTTTCATGGGCGATGTGGGCAGCGCCTTTCTGGGATTTACCTTTGCGACGCTTGCCGTCATCGGCTCGAATCTCGATCTCGGCCGTCTGTCGTTCTACATCGTCCCGATGCTGCTGTTTCATTTCATCTTCGACACGACCTTCACGTTCTCGAGGCGTCTGCTGCGGGGAGAAAAGGTCTATCTCCCCCACCGCACTCATCTCTATCAGCTACTGAACAGATTAGGGTATAGCCACCGGGTAGTTTCCTTTTTTTACTACGCTGTGACGGTTGCTCAGGGCTTCGCGGCGTTCGTCTCGATCGGATTGCCTGCCGAGCGGCGGCTACTCGTATTCATCCCTTTCCTGGTGTTCAACATCGTGTACGCGCGCTGGGTGATCGGTCGCGCGAAGGCGATGCAGCTCATCTGAGATCGGCGGCACGCCGGGAATTCAGCGAAAAGCGGGGGCAACTAAATAGGCGCGGACCAGGCGTTCGAAACCCGCCGTCGCCTGCTCGACACTCAAGTCCTTGAGATCGAAGCTGACCGGCTGCAGCAGCTCATGCGGCGCCTTCCAGGGCCCCCAGCGTTTGGGAGACGAGTCACCGAAAAAGCACAGGATCGGCTTGCCGAGCGCCGCGGCAAGGTGCATCGCTCCGCCGTCGGCGCACACCACGCAGTCGCACACGGACAGGGCGGCGATCAACCTGGAAAGCGCCTCGGTCGGGCAAGACAGCACAGGAAATTCAGCGCAGCTCTCCGCAACCGCGCGAGCCTTTTCGTCATCGCCGGAATGCATTGGATTGTCGGGCTCGCCGGGGGACCAGAGAAGCAAAAATCGCACGGCGTGCCTCTTCGCGATCGCACGAATCAGCGCCGCGAAGTTCTCTGCTGACCACTGTTGGCTCTTCTTCCGCGCGCTGATGTGCACCCCGATGACAGGGGTGCCAGGCGCCACGCGGGCAAGAGCTTGTTCGACCTCGCGGCGCTCAGCGGCATCGGGAAATACCCGGGCGGGAGGCGGCGGGCCGTTGATGCCGAGTGCCTTGAGCAAGCCGAACACCTGCTCCACCTCGTGCGCCGACGCCGAAGCGTCGTACGGCAGCGCAATGTCGGGGCGAGAGTGAGCCTTGCCCGGGTCGGCATAGCCGAGGACGTGCCGCGCGCCGATCACCCGGGCAAGGCGCAGCGAACGCGGGGCAAATCCCGACGCGGCGAGGATGGCGTAATCGAACTTTTCCTTACGCAAGCTCACGATCAGCCGCAGTCGATTGGCGTAGACCGAAACGATGGAGCGCTTCTCGCCGCGGTGTTTTCCCTTTTCATAGGCGTACACGGCGTCGACAGCGGGATTCCCGGTCAAGACGGCCTCGTTGTATGTGTTCACGAGCGCCGCGATATGTGCACCGTGGTAGCGCTCGCGCAGCGCGGCAATAAGGGGCGTGGTGCAGACCAGATCGCCGATGTTGTCGCGACGAATCACCAGGATGCGCGGGTGCGCGTCCCGTTCCATCGGTATCGAGGAAGCGTCTGCGCTCATGATGATGCGGCGACTCTTCCGGGGCCGGCGCTTGCCAGCGCTTCCAACAAGGCTTGCAGACGCGCGACGAAGGCATCCTCGGAAAACCGCGCCAGATGCGGCTTCGCAGAATCCTTGTCGAAGCGGAACCCGCCCTCCAGCAGAAGCTTCAGCGCGTTCTCGAAGTCGGCACCCCCATCCTCGCGCGGATCGCGGTAGCGCAGGCCCGTTGCCCCGTGCATCACCGTTTCGTCGAACGGCGGTGCGTCGGGCGCAAGCACAGGCGTGCCGCAGGCCTGCGCCTCGATGACGTTGAGGCCGAGCGCCTCTTTTTCAGGCAGCCCGGTCAGCAGGAAATCGATGCTTCCGTAGACCGCGCCGATGTCCTGCTGATGGCCCCAGAAGCGCACTTTTTCGCGGATCGGGCGAAGCACCCGATCGAGATCACGCACTGAAGCATAGCCGCCGCTGCCGAAAATCTCGATTTGCACCGTAGGATAGCGGGCAAGGATGGGGGCCAAGTAGGAGAACAGCAGCGGAAATTGCTTGATCGGTGTGATCCGCGACACGATCCCCAGAGTCAGTCCGGGGATCCGCGAGAACGTCCGTTCAGGCATCAAACGCCTCCACTGCGGTTCCAACACCCCTAATAGACGGTCACGCAGCTTGCGCCGGTCCCAGTCATAACGCGAGCCGGCTTGCAGCGGAGTCGATACGGCGCCCATGCGGTCCAGCTGCGCGACACCGTACAAAGGCTGCGGATAGACACGTTCAAATCCTGCTGCACGCAAGCTTGCGATTACATGCCTGGACCCCGCGACGATCAGATCAAACGGGACGAGCGGTCGAGGATCACGCCCGTACAATGGCATGTGTGCGAACGCGGTCACGAGGTGACCCTGCGCGCGCAATTCCTCCACCACCGCCGCCGATGCCAAGGTGTGAAAGATAAGACAAGCCGGCGGCCCCCCGCGCAGCAATCCAGGCAAGTCGGCGGGAGCGACGAGCGGCTCCACGCGGGCGGCCGACATGGGCAGCAAGGACCAAGCGTTTGCGCGCGGATCGACGAACAGCCGCGTTTCGATGCCAAGGAGATGTAGCGCCCTCGTGAATGCGGCAGTAAAGACTTCCCCGCCGCCGAATCCCTGCTGCAGGTTGATTTGATGAACGTACGACCGTGTACTCAAAGCCGAGAAGGAATCTGGTGGGAGGGCCACTGGGCAAGCAGGAGCGACAGCCCTCCGAAGAACATGAACGTCTCGAGCATGTTGTCGCGAGTGTTGATATCGATCGCCGAACGGGACAGGAATCCGATGGAAACAAACATGAGGACGAGCGACGGGAAGCTCGCGTTGCGCAGAAAG
>VBDE01000371.1 GCA_005883665.1 Betaproteobacteria bacterium | reverse complement strand
AAGATTCGACCGTTGCACGATCGCATTCTTGTCGAGCGGCTCGAGGAGAAAGAGGTCAAGAAGGGCGGGATCATCATTCCCGACACGGCCAAGGAGAAGCCGCAAGAGGCCAAGGTGATCGCCGCCGGCAACGGCAAGGTCAGCGAGGACGGCAAGAAGATCCCGCTCGACGTCAAGACCGGCGACAAGATCCTCTTCGGGAAATATTCTGGCTCCGAGGTGAAGATCGACGATAAGGAATACCTGATCATGCGCGAGGAAGACGTCCTCGCCATTCTCGAGTAGGGAAGGAAGCGGGACCCCATGCCAAAGCAGTTGAAGTTCGACGAGGAAGCCAGGTCGAGCCTATTGAAGGGTATCAACATCATGGCCGCGGCCGTGAAGGCGACGTTGGGCCCGAAGGGCCGCAACGTCGTCATCGATAAGAGGTTCGGCAGCCCGACGATCACCAAGGACGGCGTCACCGTCGCCAAGGAGATCGAGCTCAAGGATCCCTACGAGAACATGGGCGCCCAGATGCTGAAGGAGGTCGCCTCCAAGACCTCCGACGTGGCCGGCGACGGAACGACGACCGCCACGGTGCTTGCGCAGGCGATCTTCCGTGAGGGGCTCCGCAACGTGACTGCGGGCGCCAACCCGATGGGGCTCAAGCGCGGCATCGACGCCGCCGTGGGCGCCGTGACCGAGGAGCTGAAGAAGATCTCGAAGTCGACGAAGGACAAGAAGGAGATCGCCCAGGTCGCGACGATCGCCTCGAACAACGACAAGACGATCGGCGATTTGATCGCCGAGGCGATGGAGAAGGTCGGCAAGGACGGCGTTATCACGGTCGAGGAGTCGAAGTCGGCTGACACGGTTCTGGATTTGGTCGAGGGCATGCAGTTCGACCGCGGCTACCTCTCGCCGTACTTCGTGACGGACGCCGAGCGCATGGAGATCGTGTTCGAGGACGCGCTCGTCCTCATCTACGAGAAGAAGATCAGCGTGATGAAGGACATGCTCCCGCTGCTGGAGCAGGTCGCCCGGGTGGGCAAGCCCTTCCTCATCATTGCCGAGGACATCGAGGGTGAGGCGCTGGCGACCCTGGTCGTGAACAAGCTCCGCGGGACGCTGAACTGCGCCGCGGTGAAGGCGCCGGGCTTCGGCGACCGCCGGAAGGCCATGCTCGAGGACATCGCGGCCCTCACGGGTGGCAAGGCCATCACCGAGGATCTCGGGATGAAGCTCGAGAACATCAAGCTCGAGGACCTCGGGAAGGCCAAGAAGGTGGTCGTGGACAAGGACAACACCACGATCGTCGAGGGCGCGGGCAAGTCCAGCGCGATCGAGGGGCGCATCAAGCAGATCCGCGCCCAGATCGAGGAGACGACCAGCGACTACGACCGCGAGAAGCTGCAGGAGCGGCTGGCCAAGCTGGCCGGCGGCGTGGCGGTGATCAAGGTCGGCGCCGCGACCGAGACGGCCATGAAGGAAAAGAAGGCCCGCGTCGAGGACGCGCTCAACGCGACCCGCGCCGCGGTCGAGGAAGGCATCGTGCCGGGCGGCGGCGTGGCCCTGCTGCGCTGTGCGAAGGCCGTCGACAACCTCAAGAAGCTCGAGGGTGACGAGAAGGTCGGCGCCATGATCGTCCGGCGGGCGCTCGAAGAGCCCATT
>VBDE01000370.1 GCA_005883665.1 Betaproteobacteria bacterium | reverse complement strand
CCTGCTTGGAAATGCCGATCGGCGTGATGCCGCGCTTCGCGTTGAATTCGATCTGCTTCGCGCGGCGGCGATCGGTCTCTCCGATCGCCCGTTTCATCGAGTCGGTGACCGTGTCGGCGTATAGAATGGCCATCCCGTTCAGATGACGCGCTGCGCGGCCTATAGTCTGGATGAGCGAGCGCTCCGAACGCAGGAACCCCTCCTTGTCCGCGTCGAGGATCGCCACCAGCGACACTTCGGGCAGGTCCAGGCCTTCGCGCAGCAGATTGATGCCGACCAGTACGTCGAATTCGCCCAGGCGTAGGTCGCGGATGATTTCGACGCGCTCGACGGTCTCCACCTCCGAGTGCAGATAGCGCAC
>VBDE01000369.1 GCA_005883665.1 Betaproteobacteria bacterium | reverse complement strand
ATCAGCGCGTTCGGCGGCAGATAGTCGATCAGGGTCGGCGGCGGCTCGCCTTCTTTCCTTCCAGAGAGGTGCCGCGAATAGTTCTCGATGCCCTTGCAGAAACCCAGCTCGTTCAGCATCTCCAGGTCGAAGCGCGTGCGCTGCTCGATGCGCTGCGCCTCCAGGAGCTTATCCGCCTGTCGAAAGTGCTCGATGCGCGCTGCGAGCTCGATCTTGATCGCTTCGACCGCGCGCAGGGTCGTCGCTCGGGGCGTGACGTAGTGGCTCGACGGGTAGACCGTGAAGCGTGGCACTCGCTGGCTTGCGTGCCCGGTGAGCGGGTCGAACAGCGTCAAGCTCTCGACCTCGTCGTCCGTGAGCGCGATGCGCAGCGCGGTCTCGGAGTTCTCGGCGGGGAACACGTCCAGAACGTCACCCCGTACGCGGAAGGTGCCGCGTTTGAATTCGAGCTCGTTTCTTTCGTATTGCATCGCCGCGAGGCGCGCGATCACGTCGCGCTGGGACATCCGCTCCTTTTCGCGCACGTGCAGAATCATGCCGTGGTAGTCGACGGGGTTGCCGATACCGTAGATGCATGACACCGTCGCAACGATCACGGTGTCCTTGCGCTCGAGCAGGGATTTCGTCGCCGACAGCCGCATCTGCTCGATGTGCTCGTTGATGCTCGAGTCTTTCTCGATATAGAGGTCTCGTGAAGGAACATAGGCCTCGGGCTGGTAATAATCGTAATAGGAGACGAAGTATTCGACCGCGTTCTCGGGGAAGGACTCGCGCATTTCGGAATAGAGCTGGGCGGCAAGGGTCTTGTTCGGCGCGAGCACGAGCGCCGGCCGCCCGAGGCGCGCGATCACGTTCGCCATGGTGAAGGTCTTCCCGGAGCCGGTGACGCCGAGCAGCGTCTGGTACGAGAGCCCGTCGCGGATGCCGTCGACGAGATTGTCGATCGCCTCGGGCTGATCGCCGGCCGGGGGAAACGCCTGGGCGAGACGAAAAGGGCTATCCGGGAAGGTGAGGATCACGGGCGCTGCAATGCAATCGGAAACGTGAAAGCTCTCGAGTTTAGCACGATGAAACCCCGCGCTACCGGGACTCCGATCCGGCTTCCAGAAGCTTTGTCACCGTGTCCAGAAGGAAATCGATTTCGGCTTCGCCGATGACGTAAGGCGGCATCCAGTAGACGGTAGCGCCCAAAGGGCGGAGCAGCACGCCCGTCTCGACGGCGCGTCGATAGAAATCCCGACTGAATCCCGGTTTGGCCTGCCGCACGTCGAAGGCCCAGATCATTCCCGTGTTGCGGAAGTGCGCGACGCGTCGGTGCGAGCGCAGACCCTCGGCGCGCCGGTTTAGGGTGGCCGCCGTGTTTCGGTTGCGCTCCAGCACCTTTTCTTCCTCCAGGATGTCGAGCACGGCCAGGGCTGCGCGGCAGGCAAGCGGGTTGCCGCTGAAGGAATGCGAGTGCAGGAAGCCCCGTTCGAGCTTGTCGTCGTAGAAAGCCTGGTAGACGCGATCGGTCGCCAGCACCACCGAGAGCGGAAGGTAGCCCCCCGTGAGACCCTTGGAGAGGCACAGGAAGTCGGGCGCGATTCCCGCCTGCTCGCACGCGAACAGAGTTCCGGTGCGCCCGAACCCTACGGCGATCTCGTCGGCGATGAGATGGACGTCGAAACGATCGCAAAGCTCGCGGGCGCGGTGCAGGTATTCCGCGTCGTACATGGCCATCCCGCCCGCGCACTGCACCAACGGCTCGACGATGAGCGCCGCGGTTTCCGCGGCATGCCGCTCGAAGTGTTCTTCGAGCGCCTTTGCGCAGCGGCGCG
>VBDE01000368.1 GCA_005883665.1 Betaproteobacteria bacterium | reverse complement strand
GGCCTTGATCTTGAGCGCAGTCCTGCTGGGCGGAGTGGCCAGCGCTCCAGCGTTGGCCTGGCACCACGGGCGCGTGCACTTCGGCGTCGTCATCGGCGCTCCGTTCTATCCCTGGTACTACCCTCCGTATTACTACTATCCACCCGCGTACTACTATCCGCCCGCAGCGCCGGCCGTGCCGCCGACATATGTCGAACAGGGCGGCGCGCAATCGGCGCCGTCGCAGTCCTCCTATTGGTACTACTGCGCCGAATCCAAAACCTATTATCCGTACGTCAAGGAATGCCCCGGAGGCTGGCAGCGGGTAACGCCGCAGCCGGCGCCCGGCGGTTGATACAGGTTGCATCGATCATGAAACTCCTGCGATTTTCTCCGCTGCTCATGGGGGTGCTCTTGCTCGGCGCATGCGTGAGCATGCCCAAAGGCCCCAGCGTGATGGTGCTGCCAGGCACGGGAAAGAGCTTCGACCAATTCCGCTACGACGACGTCGAGTGCCGCCAGTTCGCCGACGTGCAGATCGGGGGAACATCGCCTTCGGATATAGCCGCCGACAGCGCCGCGAAGAGCGCGGTGGTCGGCACCGCGATAGGCGCGGCCGCGGGCGCCGCGCTCGGCGGACGAAGCGGCGCGGCAGCCGGGGCTGGCGGCGGGCTCCTCGTCGGCTCGGCGGCCGGAGCAGGCGCCGGCGAAACTTCCGCGTACGGACTCCAGCGGCGCTACGACTACGCCTACATCCAATGCATGTATGCAAAGGGCCACAAGGTTCCCGTGTCCGGTCGCCTGACCTCCTCTTCCCAACCCGGTCCCAGCTACGTTCCGCCTCCGCCCCCACCTCCGCCGCCTTCGCGGTGAGAGGGCATGTACGCGAGACATCTGACGGCCGCCTTCGTTGCCGCGACGACGTTCGCGGGGACGCCCGCGCAGGCGCAGACCACCGCGTGGCCGTCGAAACCGATCCGCTGGATCGTGCCGTTTCCGCCCGGAGGACCTGCCGACGTCGTGACTCGCATGCTGTCGGCAAAGCTCGCCGAGCGCGTGGGTCAACCCGGCATCGTCGAGAATCGCGGAGGGGCTGGAGGGAACGTCGGCCACGAAGCGGCGGCGAGGGCAGCGCCGGACGGCACCACCGTGGTGTTCGTGGTTCCCGCGATCATTACCAATCCGTTTTTTCTAAAAGCGAGCATCGACCCGTTCAGGGAGCTTGCCCCGGTCATCCATCTGGACAGCGCGTCGATGGTGCTGTTGACGCACCCCGCGTTTCCCGCGAACACGGTGGCGGAGCTCATCTCGCGTGCGCGCGCAAAGCCCGGCAGCGTGAGCTGTGCTTCCTCCGGCGCACTTCCGCAAGTCGGCTGCGAGATGCTGCGGATCCACGCCGGCGCCGAGATGATCATGGTGCAGTACAAGGGCAACGCTCCGGCGTTGAACGCGCTGATGGGCGGAGAGGTGAACCTCCTTTTCGATGTCGTCAACGTCGCGCAAGTACAGGTGAAATCGGGCCGCGTGCGCGCGATCGCTTCGACGAATCCAAAGCGCGGCATCGGCCCTTTCGGCGAGCTTCCGGTGCTCGCCGAAACGATACCGGATTTCGAGCTCGTCACCTGGCACGGTGTGATGGTGCCCGCGGCGACCCCGAGGGACATCGTGCTGCGGCTGAACCGAGAAATCCAGTCGGTACTGGGAGACCCCGACATCCGCCGGCGATTCGCCGACGGCGGCCTCGACATCAGGGGCGGGACGCCCGAGGAATTCGGGGCGATCCTGAAGCGCGACTACACCAAGTACGGGAAGACTCTGACGGGCGCGGGCATCAACCCGGAGTAAGGCGCCCGGGAGCGGATTCAGGCGGTTGCCGCCATCGCTCCGGCGTTGTCGCGCAGCAGCTTGGAGAACTCCTCCGCCGGCTGCGGCTTGCGGTAAAGGTATCCCTGGTACTCGTGGCATCCATGCGCGGTGAGAAAGTCGAGCTGCTCCTGGGTTTCCACACCTTCCGCGATCACCTTCAGCCGCAGGCTGTGCGCCATGGCGATGATCGCCTGGGTGATCGCGACGTCGTCCGGGTCCTGTGGAATGTCCTTGATGAACGAGCGGTCGATCTTGATGCAGTCGAACGGGAACCGCTTGATGGACGCGAGGGACGAGTAACCCGTGCCGAAGTCGTCGATCGCGAGGCGAATGCCCATCGACTTGATTCCGTCGAGTATTTTCTTCGAGTTCTGGGTGTCCCGCATCACCATGCTCTCGGTGATTTCGAGCTCGAGGCAGTTCGGTTTGAGCGCGCTTTCGCTCAGGGCGCGCTCGATCTCGCGCAGCAGATGCTTGTCCTCGAACTGCCGCGCTGACAGGTTCACCGACACCGTCAGCGGGGCCGCCACGCGGCTCTGTAGGGTCTGGTTGTGCGCGCACGCGATTCTGAGCACCCAGGCTCCGATCGGAACGATCAGCCCCGAGTCCTCTGCGTGCCCGATGAACTCCAGGGGAGGAAGCAATCCGAGCTCCGGATGCTGCCACCGGATCAGCGCCTCCATGCCCGTGATCCGGCCGCTATTGATCTCGACCTTGGGTTCGTAGTGAAGGATGAATTCGTTTCGCTCCAGAGCGCCCTGCAGCCGGGTTTCCTTGGCGATCCTGGCGGACAGGTGATCGTTCATTTCCCCTGAATAGAA
>VBDE01000367.1 GCA_005883665.1 Betaproteobacteria bacterium | reverse complement strand
GGCGAGCCAGTCGGAGGGCGCAATTCAAGTGCAAGTGAACCGTCGCGGCAACGAGTACGATGTTTCTTGTCGGGTGAACACCACCGACTCGGCGCTCGTCAACTCGGAAGTAAACCGGATTTTCCTCGAGTTGTATCCCAAGGCGGCGCCTGCGCAGATCGACCGGGCTTTCCGGGACCTCGCCACGATGTATCGCGGGGACCGCCCGGGGTACCACGCCTGCGATACCGCTTATCACGACATCCAGCACGTGCTCGAGGTTACGCTCGCGATGGCGCGGCTGATCGACGGTTACGAGCGCGCCCGAATGGGCCTGGAGCCGCTCGACGCGGCGATGTTCCGGCTGGGCGTGATCACGGCCCTGTTCCACGACTGCGGTTACATACGAACGCTCGATGACCGGCAGCACAGGAACGGAGGCGAGCTGACGCTGACCCACGTCTCCCGCGGCGCGCGCTTTCTCAGGGACTATCTGCCCAAGATCGGCATGGGCGAGGTAGCGGACATCGCCGCCTCCTTGATCCACTTCACCGGTTACGAGATCCCGGTCGCCGAAATCAAAGTCCCGTCTCTTGGCTACAAGCTGCTCGGCAGCCTGCTCGGCTCGGCGGACATCATCGCGCAGATGTCGGACCGCTGCTACCTGGAAAAATGCCGCGACCGGCTTTATCCCGAATTCCTCGCCGGCGGCATCGCCCGCAAGCGTCTTCCCGACGGAAATGAAGAAGTCCTGTACGAGTCGGGAGAGGACCTGGTGAGGAAGACCCCGCATTTCTATCAGGGCGCGAGCCGGCGCCTCGACGCGGACCTCGGCGGAGCCCACAAGTACGCGCGGGATCACTTCGGAGGGCAGCACCTGTACCTGGAGGAGCTTACGAAGAACATCGAATTCGCGCAAGCCATCAACGTTGAAGGCGACGGCACTGCCTTGAAGCGCAATCCCCCGAACACCATCACGGACGACATCCGCTGATGCTCTAGAGAAGCGCGTCCTTCGAAAGGCCGCGCCGGCGCAGGATGCGCCGCAGCTGCGCAAGAGCCTCGAGCTGAATCTGGCGTACGCGCTCGCGCGTGAGCATGAGCCGCGAGGCGAGCTGCTGGAGCGTGAGCAATTCCCTTCCGTTCAAGCCGAAACGCCGCTCGATCACGGCGCGTTGCTTGTCGTTCAACTGCAAGAGCCATTCGCGAACGAGCGACTCGATTTCGTTCGCATGCAGTTGCAGCTCCGGCCCCACGCTGCTCTCGTCAGCGATCGACTCGCCGATCGAGAGCAGCGGATCGACATCGAGCGGCGCATCGAGGGAAGCGATGTGCTCGCTGCGCGACAGCAACCGACGCACTTCATCGGCGTCCTTGCCGACGAGGTGCGCGATGTCCTCCGCGGTCGGCTCGCGCTCGGCGTGCGCTTCCAAATGGCGCTTCGCGCGAAGCACGGTGTTCAACTCCTTGATCACGTGCACCGGCAGCCGGATGGTGCGCGACTGGTTCATGATGGCGCGCTCGATGTTCTGCCGGATCCACCAGGTGGCATAGGTGGAAAACCGAAAGCCACGCTCGGGATCGAACTTGTCGAGGGCGTGCATCAGCCCGAGGTTGCCTTCCTCCACGAGGTCCAGAAGCGGCATGCCTCGGTTGAGATAAGCTTTGGCGACGTTGACCACCAAGCGCAGGTTATGCTCGATCATTTTCTGCCGGGCGGAGAAATCCCCGGCGACGGAACGCCGGGCAAAACGCAGCTCCTCCGCGGGCGCGAACAAGCGATTGAGACCGATCTGATGCAGATAGAGCTGGGTCGCGTCGCTGAGGGCATCGGCTTCCGGTGCATCTTCACCCGGCTCCCTGCGCGAGGGGGCCTCTGCGGCCCCATCGCGCGCCACGCGCCCGGACTCCTCGGAGACAGTAGAGACCGGCTCGACGGCGGGGGCGAGGTCGCTCCCGGCCCAATCCGCCTGGAGTTCGTGCTCTGGCGCGCCCGAATTCACGACGGACGGTCCGGAAGGAATTTCAGGGGGTCGACCGGCTTGCCGAGACGCCGGATCTCGAAATGAAGCTTCGCCTTGGAGGAATCGGTATTGCCGATTTCGGCGATTTTCTGGCCCCTCACCACGTTCTGTCCTTCCTTCACCAGCAGGTTGCTATTGTGTGCATAGGCGGACAGATAGGTCTGGTTGTGCTTGATGATCACGAGTTTACCGTAGCCGCGCAGCCCGGTACCGCTATAGACGACGCGACCTGACGCCGAGGCAAAGACCGGATCGCCGATCTTGCCGAGGATATCCACGCCCTTGTTCGTCGCTTCGGAGAATCCCGCGAGAACACGGCCCGCGGCCGGCCAGATCCAGGCCACTGTGTCTTGCCCATCCTCGGCGCTCGGCTGCGGCGGCACCGGTTCCGGCGTCGGCGCCGGGGGGGCCTGCCGCAACAGCATCGCGAGGTTTTCCTCCGAATAGGGCAGCTTCATCGCCTTGGGGCCGGTCTTGAGATCGCCCGCGACCCGCGGCGGCTCCGTTCCTGCCCGCGGCTCCACGGCAGCCCGCGGATCCGCGCCGAGGGAGCGCGCCTCCACCGAGCCCGGTACGGTCACGGGCTGCACCTGCACGCGGGCCTCCGGGTGGACTTGCGCCCCGCCCTCCGGCTGCGCCGCCACTGCCTGCCCCGGGGGCCGCATGCGCAGCACCAGCCCGGCTTTGATGGCGGCGGGATCGCTGATGTTGTTCCAGGCGGCGAGTTCCCGATAATCGAGACCGTTGTCGAGCGCGATGCTGTAAAGGGTATCGCCGCGCTTGACGGTATAGCTCTCGGGCCTTTGCTCCGCGGGCGGCGCCGCGGGCTTTGCGGCGGAGGGGCGCGCGACGGTCCGTTCGACGACCGGTGCCCGATACGAAGCCGCGCATCCGGCCAGAAACGCGCACGCGAGCACCGCGAAAGAAATCCTGGCCAGCTTCACTGCTTGCCTCCTCTCAAAGGCACAAAACGCACGGCGTCGAGCCATTTTTCCGTCAATCCGCTCGGAGTCTTCTCGATGAGGCACAGCGCCTGATCGCCGCTTCCCACGGGCACGATCATTCTGCCACCCGGCGCAAGCTGCTGCAAAAGCGCGCCGGGAATCCCGGGCGTCGCCGCTGCGACGATGATTCCGTCGAAGGGCGCCGCTTCGGGCAATCCCCGCGTGCCGTCGGCGTGCACCAACCTCAGGTTCGACAGACGCAAAGAGCGGAGGTTGCCGCGCGCCTTTTCCAGCAATCCCGCAATGCGCTCGACCGAATAGACTTCTGTTGCGAGCCGCGCGAGCAGTGCCGCCTGGTAGCCGCAGCCGGTACCGATTTCGAGCACATGTCCCAGACGCGCTTCTCCGCGCAAGGCTTCGATCATGCGAGCCACCACGAAGGGCTGCGAGATGGTCTGCTCGAAGCCGATCGGCAGGGCAGTATCCTCATAGGCGCGGCTCGCGAGCGCTTCCTCGATGAAAATATGGCGCGGAATGGCGGCCATCGCGGCGAGCACCACCTCATCGCGTATGCCTTTCTCCCGCAGGCGCGCGACCATGCGGTCGCGCGTGCGCTGCGAGGTCATTCCGATGCCGCGGGTTTTCTGGAGCACTATTTCGCCGCCAGCCACGTTTTGATCACGGGAATCTGCTGCTGATGCGTAAGGTCCATCTGCAGCGGCGTAAGCGACACGCAGTCGGACGCGACGGCGTGAAAATCTGTCCCCGGCCCGGCGTCCTGCGCACTCCCCGCGGCGCCCACCCAGTACACCGTCTCGTTGCGGGGAGTCTTGGTCTTGATCATGGGCTCGGCTTTATGGCGTCTGCCGAGCCGCGTTACTTCGAAACCCTTCAGCGCGTCGTAGGCGACATCGGGCACGTTTACGTTGAGCAACACGGGCTCGCGCGGTGGCCGCTTCCGGAAGCGCTCGACCAGCTCGAGCGTGACGCGGGCCGCCGTGGCGTAGTGCTTTCCCGCCTTGCTAGCGAGCGAGATCGCCAGAGACGGGATGCCGAGCAGATAGCCCTCGGTTGCCGCTGCGACGGTGCCCGAGTAGATCGTGTCATCGCCCATGTTCGCGCCCAGATTGATGCCCGAGATGATCATATCGGGCATCTCCTCGAGCAATCCGGTGACGGCGAGGTGCACGCAGTCCGTCGGCGTGCCGTTTACGAACCGGAAGCCGTTCGCGGATGTGCGCACCGAAAGCGGCCGATCCAGGGTGAGCGAGTTGGAGGCGCCGCTGCGGTCGCGCTCCGGCGCGACCACGGTGACGCTCGCAAGATCGGAGAGCGCTTCTGCGAGGACTGCGATGCCGGGCGCGAAGTACCCGTCGTCGTTGCTGAGCAGAATGCGCACTTTTACTCCAACCCCTTGCCTATCGAAAGATCAGAGTCCGATTGCGTGGAAGCGCAGGCACACGCGACGCATTCTACCAGCCGGGCCCACTCATCCTCCTCGGTTGTTGCCGGCTGGCGACACGAGAACAATCCGGAAATCAGTCGATTGCAGAATTCTCAGCGGTCCGCGTCGCAATTTGACGACGCTTTTACCCGCTATCGACGGTGTCGGCGCTGAATTCACAAGGAATAATCTGGCGTGGCACAGAAATCGCTATGACGTCGGCATAGACTGCCGGCCGAAATAGAACCGATGACACTGGAGAGAACCCCGGGGGAATATCTTCGTTTTCCGACGCCGGAGGAAATGTTGGCGCTCGAACGGGCTGCGAGACGCGCACGGGCGCAGGCCATCGGCCGCCTGTTCGCCGCAGCCGGGCGCCAGCTGAAAGAGACGATCATGAAGGTCCCTCGCACGGACCCTGTGCCGCGCGAGGGATCGCGATTTCCAACCAAGAGGAAGACCATGACTACATCGTTCTGGAAGGACGCCCTTGCTTCTTTGCCGCCCGGCGTGAGGCGCTGCTCTACCTGGGCGTCGAGGCTTGGGGCTTCGCCAAGCACGCCCTGGCGAAGATCTGTCAAGCCGCCGCGCGCGCGATGCGCGGGACGGCGCGCATCCTCGAGGGCGCTGCGCACCGGCTGCTGCCCATGCATTGAGCCGGGTATCCTGACCAAGAAAAAAAGCCCAGGCATCGTGCTGGGCTTTTCGTTTGTGTTGGCTGGGCGTCAACAGGTGTCGGATCTCGCACACCTGCGTTGAGTCTCGAGGAAGCTAGCCCTTGTCCGCGGTCCCGGCGTGGTTCAGCTGACCAAAGAACCCCGCGCGGAAGCCTATGGCGTAATCGTCGATTCCGACCTGGAGATACAGAGTGAGCGCGCTGCCTTCCGCGCGGGCCGACTGCCCGTCTGCGACTCCGCTGACATAAGCGGCCGAAGGACCTTCCTTCCCGAGAGGCTTGAACTCTGTCACCGTTCCCATGAACGCTTCCCCAAGATGACGCTCTGCTCTAGTTCCAGCAAGCACCGTGCCAATGATGCTGATTCGAGGGGACGCGCCTGGATGCCAGCCCCGAGTCAGATCGTGCCTCAGGACCTTTTCATTCTCGTTAAGGAGTAACCGGCGAGAAATCCCTGCCGATACTCGTCCAGGTCGCCCAAGGGATAGTTCGGACTCTGCGTACCGTATCTTCGCGCCGCGGTGCCATCGAGGTAGCCCTCGGCAAAAGCCTCGGACCACCCGTTCTTCGCGGCCAGATCCCTCAATTCTTCTTTGGCCATGATTTTCACGTTCCCTCCCCGTCCGGTACCTGCAGGGAAGGGCAGCAATTTCTGGGCCGGGTTTTGCGCGGGCTGGCCCCCGGGTCAGCGCCGTGCCGCAGCGAGAACTCCGCGCACGTCCTCGATCGCTGACAGCGCGCGCTGCAACTGGTCGATATCTTCGACTTCGACGGTGAAGTACATGGACGCGATGTCGTTGCGCGTCTGCGTCTTCGCGGCGATCACGTTGGTCTTTTCCCGCACCAGGGTTTCGGTCACATCGCGCAGCAGCCCCTGCCGATCGTTCCCGCGGACGACGATGTCCACGGGATAAGCCTGGGCGCCTCGCTGGCCCCAATCGGCGCCGATGATGCGCTCGGGAAAGCGCTCGGAGAGGCGCGCGAGGCTCGTGCAGTCGCGGCGGTGCACCGAGACTCCGCGTCCCTTGGTGACGAATCCCGAAATCCTGTCGGGCG
This sequence comes from Betaproteobacteria bacterium, assembly GCA_005883665.1. Classification (GTDB taxonomy): domain Bacteria; phylum Pseudomonadota; class Gammaproteobacteria; order Burkholderiales; family SG8-39; genus VBDM01. Next base: position 562 of record VBDE01000367.1, on the reverse strand, counting down.
GCGCGGGCTTGCAGCAGCGCGCGAGCTGCGTGAGAAGGCGTTCGACGCCCACGACGAGGACCCCGCTGCTCGATTGTCCGGCCGAAGCACGGTGCGGCGGAATTTCCGGCGAATGCGAGCGCTCCGTACGCCCGCGCAGGGCGACCTGCAGCTGCCGCGAGCCGATTTCCCCGCGTCCGACCGCCGCGAAAAGCTCCTCGGGCCCGTCGAAACCGAGGGTCTTCGCCAGCTCCTCGAGGCTCGCGGCGCGTTTGCCTTCGCGCTGCAATTCGCGCTCCACCGCGGCACGCCCCGCCGCGACCACGCCCGCGACTTCGCGGCTGTTGAACCACTGGCGCACCTTGTTGCGCGCGCGCGAGCTCTTTATATAGCCGAGCGCGGGATTGAGCCAGTCGCGGCTCGGGCCTCCGGTTCTAGCGGTAATGATCTCGACCGCCTCCGCATTCTTCAACCGGTAATCGAGAGGGACGATAGCCCCGTTCACCTTGGCGCCGCGGCAGCGGTGCCCAACGTCCGAGTGCAGCGCGTACGCGAAGTCCACGGGCGTCGCCCCTTGCGGCAA
>VBDE01000317.1 GCA_005883665.1 Betaproteobacteria bacterium | reverse complement strand
GCCGAGCGTCTCGTCGTACATGCGGCCCGTCCACTTCGGCACCCAGAAATAGAATCCGGCGAACAGCGAAAATAGCGACCCGGCGACCAGCACGTAGTGGAAATGCGCCACGACGTAATAGGTATCCTGCAGCTGGATGTCGATCGGCATGATCGCGAGGATGAGGCCGGTGAACCCGCCCATGGTGAACACGAAGATGAAGCCTACGGCGAACAGCATCGGCGTCTCGAAGCTCATCGAGCCACGCCACATGGTCGCGAGCCAGTTGAACACCTTGACCCCGGTGGGCACCGCGATCAGCACCGTTGCGTACATGAAGAACAGGATCCCGGCCGTGGGCATTCCGACTGTGAACATGTGGTGCGCCCAAACGACGAACGAGAGGATTGCGATCGAGGCGGTCGCGTACACCATCGAGGAATAGCCGAACAAGGGCTTCCTCGAGAACGCGGGAATCACCTGGCTGATGATGCCGAAGCCCGGGAGGATCATGATGTAGACCTCGGGATGGCCGAAAAACCAGAAGATGTGCTGGAACATCACCGGGTCGCCGCCTCCCGCCGCGTTGAAGAAAGAGGTGCCGAAGTGGCGGTCGGTCAGCAGCATCGTGATCGCGCCCGCCAGCACCGGCATCACGGCGATCAGCAGGTAAGCGGTGATCAGCCACGTCCAGATGAAAAGCGGTATACGCATCATCGTCATCCCCGGCGCCCGCATGTTGAGGATCGTGGTGATGATGTTGATCGAACCCATGATCGAGGAGGCGCCCATGATGTGGAGCGCGAAGATCGCGAGGTCCATCCCCGGTCCCATCTGGGTGGAAAGCGGAGCGTAGATCGTCCAGCCGGCGGCGGTCGCGCCCCCGGGGACGAAGAACGATCCGACGAGCAGCATCGCCGCTGCCGGAAGCAGCCAGAAGCTCCAGTTGTTCAGGCGCGCAAACGCCATGTCGGGGGCGCCGATCATCATCGGCACCTGCCAGTTGGCGAATCCGACGAAGGCCGGCATGATCGCGCCGAACACCATGATGAGCCCGTGCATCGTAGTGAGCTGGTTGAAGAACTCCGGATGCCAGAACTGCAGACCCGGCCGGAACAGCTCGGCGCGGATGGCGAGCGCGAGCACGCCGCCGACCAGAAACATGGTGAAGCTGAACCACAGATAGAGTGTGCCGATGTCCTTGTGGTTGGTCGTGGTGATCCAGCGCATGATCCCCCCGTAGGGGCCGTGCGCGTCATGGGCGTGGCCGTGGTCGATGACTGCGCTCATGGTTTCTCCTGAGTCTCGAGTCTGTTCTCTCGGTTCTACTTCCGCGCCGACCTGATCTCGCTCGGCTGAATGACTTCGCCGGTCTTGTTCCCCCAGTTGTTGCGCGTGAAGGTGATGACCGCGGCGATGTCGGTGTCGGAGAGCTGTTTGCCGAACGGCGCCATCGCAGTGCCCCCCTTCCCGTTCAGCACGATCTCTATTTGCCGCCCCCTTGGACCGATGACGAGCTCGGAGCCGTCGAGCGCCGGGAATGTTCCCTTGACCCCCTGCCCATTCGCCTGATGGCAGGCGACACAGTTCGCCGCGTAGACCTTCTCGCCGCGGGCTTTCAGTTCGGCGAGATTCCATTTCTTGTTCGGATCGTCCGCCGCGGCAGCGATCTTCTTTTTCTGCTCGCCGACCCAGGCGGTGTACTTTTCGGCCGAGAGGACCTCGACCACGATCGGCATGAACCCGTGGTCCTTGCCGCAAAGCTCCGCGCACTGGCCGCGGTAGGTGCCCACCTTTTCCGCCCTGAACCAGGTATCGCGTACGAAACCCGGAATCGCGTCCTGCTTCACGCCGAACGCCGGGACCATCCAGGCGTGTATGACGTCGTTGGAGGTGAGGAGCACGCGCACCTTCTTCCCCACGGGCACGACCATGGGGTTGTCCACTTCGAGGAGATAGTGCTCGCCCTTGGGCGCGTTGCCCGTGATCTGGTCCTGCGGAGTGGAGAGATTCGAAAGGAATGATATGCCCTCGCCCTCGCCCTTCAAGTAGTCGTAGCCCCATTTCCCTTGAGGTTCAGGATCGACTTGGTCGCCGGCCAGGCCACGGCGATCAGGATCAGGAACGGGATGATGGCCCAGATGATCTCGACGGTGATGTTCTCGTGGAAATGCTCGGCCTTGTGGCCGACGGACTTGCGGTGAGCGTAGATCGAATAGAACATCACGCCGAACACGCCGACAAAGATCACCAGGATGATCGCCATCATGACGAGGTGCAGGTTGTAGATTTCGCCGGCGACGCGCGTCACCGGGGCCGGCAGGTTCCACTGATACGCCGCCTTCGCGGCCCCGGACAGCGCGAGGAGCGCAGCGCCGGTTCCATTGACCATCCTGTTCGTCATCATGTCCTCGTTGGTTCTGGTCGAACGAGGGGGCGCGATTTTTTCCCTTCCAATTCTACTTCTATGATCCGCCTTCCGTCGACGGTCGTACGCGGCTCGCTTTTCCAAGCGTGCCCGTAGATCACCTCGATTGTCGCCGGCAGCCTGCCTTCCTTGCGCTCGCGCTCGTAGGAGGCAAGCATGTGCTCCCACGCACGGCGTCCCATGAGCCCGCGCTGTCGATCGCGCGCGGCGCAGGTCTCGCCGGAGGCTTTCAGGTCACGCAGGAGCGCCAGGACCTCGGAGTAGGTCAGCGTGATGACTTCCATATCCATGACAGGCGCGGCAAATCCGGTCGTGACCAGCATGTCGCCGAGGTCGTGCATGTCGATGAAGGAATGCACATGGCGCGCGGCCGAGCCCGCGCCGAAGGCCGCTTTGAGTTCCTTCAGCGTGTCGGGCCCGTAACTCGAGAACATCAGCAGCCCGCCGGCGATGAGCACGCGGTGAATCTCGCGCAGCGCCGCGAGCGGATCGACCGCCCAGGCAAGCGCAAGATTCGACCACACCATATCCACGCTGGCGGCGCGAAGCGGCAGCCGCGCAAAATCCGCGCACAGATGAAAGCGCCTGGAGCCGGACACGAGGCGCCAGGCGCGCTCGACAAGGGACTCTTCC
>VBDE01000316.1 GCA_005883665.1 Betaproteobacteria bacterium | reverse complement strand
AAGAAGGCTGCCTAGGAGACGTCCATGTATTCGTTCAACTATCAGAAAGTAAAAACGGTCGCCGACGCAGCCAAGGTGCTCGCAAAGGACGGCGACGCCAAGCTGCTCGCCGGCGGCCAGAGCCTGATCGCGGCGATGAAGCTGCGCCTGGCGCATCCGTCCGAGGTCATCGACCTCGGCGCGATCAAGGAGCTTTCCGGCATCAAGGCGGACAGCAAGGCGGTCGCCGTCGGCGCGATGACGCGTCACGCCGAGGTCGGCTCCTCGGCCGCGGTGAAGAAGGCGATTCCGGCGCTCGCGAGCCTCGCCGCAGGCATCGGCGACCGAATGGTCCGCAACATGGGCACGATCGGCGGCTCGCTCGCCAATAACGATCCCGCGGCGGATTATCCGGCCGCGGTGCTGGCCTTAAGCGCGACCGTCGTCACCAACAAGCGCAAGATCGCGGCGGACGAATTCTTCAAAGGCATGTACGAGACCGCCCTGCAGAAAAGCGAAATCATAACCTCGGTGAGCTTCCCGGTACCCAAGCGGGCGGCCTACATGAAGTTCAAGAACCCGGCTTCACGCTACGCCATCGTCGGTGTGTTCGTCGCCGACTTCGGCACGGGCGTGCGCGTCGCGGTGACGGGCGCTGGTCCCAGCGTATTCCGCGTGGCGGCGATGGAAAAAGCGCTCGCGGCGAAGTTCGCCCCCGAGTCGGTGGCGAACATCGCGGTGCCGGAGAAAGGCCTCAACTCGGATCTGCACGCAAAGGCCGACTATCGGGCGCACCTTATCACCGTGATGGCCAAGCGCGCGGTCGAGGCCGCGATGAAGTAGAACATCCGGGAGTCCCCGGTTCCCGGGGCCCGCATGCCGTCCTTGCGGCGGCGTGAACGGTCGGGGATCAAATCTCCCGGACCTGATCTCGGGGGCAAATCGCCTCGAGGGATCCCGACCGGCCCTCCCCCAAAACCCTTGGGGGAGGGTTTTTTATATCTGTAGCGATGCGAGGGGATACAATCCCTACATCGAACCTGGCGCAGTGCGAGTTGTCCATTAAAGTAGCATGTACAAACCTTTCTTCCTGCAGCGTCTGCTCCGTTCCGCCCCGCACCGCCCGGGGGTGCCGTCGCGCGCCGCCGTGCGCAGCGCCCGCCGCGTGGCGTCGATTTGCCACGAGCTCCTGTCCCAGCGCGGCGAAGTGTCGGGCGCCTTCATCGCGCGCGAGGCGCTCGCCGCGTATCAATCGCTGGACGAGCAGGCGTTGGATGTTTTTTTCAGCTTCCTCGTCAAGGAATTTTGGAACCGTCCCCCGAAAATCTCTTGGATCTGCAGCAGGCGGTGGAATCGCCGCGTCAGGAGCTCTTTCGGCGCCTCAACATGGCGCCCGGCGGAGTCGGCGTGCTGCTGGAGATGCGGCGCCGGCTGCTGCGCGGCTTGGCCGAGCATCCGCATTGGACCAGCATCGAGACCGACCTCGCCCACCTGTTCCGCTCCTGGTTCAACCGCGGATTCCTGGTCCTGCAGCGCATCGACTGGCGCACTTCCGCCCTGGTGCTGGAAAAGCTGATCCAGTACGAAGCCGTGCACGAGATCCAGGGCTGGCACGACCTGCGCCGCCGGCTTCAGGCTGACCGCCGCTGTTACGCGTTTTTCCATCCGACGCTCCCCGACGAGCCGGTGATCTTCATCGAGGTGGCGCTCACCCGCGGCATGAGCGCCAAGGTGCAGCCGCTGCTCGCCCTCGACTCCCCGGTGGTCGACCCCGCTTCGGCCGACTGCGCGATCTTTTACTCGATCACGAATCCCCAGGAAGGCCTGCGCGGCATCTCGTTCGGCAATCTCCTCATCAAGCAGGTCGCCGAGGACCTCGGCCGCGAGTTTCCGCGCGTGAAGACCTTCGCCACGCTCTCGCCGATCCCGGGATTCCGTAAATGGCTTGCCGGCGGAACGGGACTGCGGGAAGGCGATCCCAGGCACGCGGAGCTCGCTGCCCTGCTCGCCAAGCTCGACGTCCAGGACTGGTTCAAGGACAAGGCGCGCGCCGCGGAAATCCTAAAACAGCTCGGCCGTCTGTGCGCCTACTATCTTCTCTACGCCAAGCAGGACGACGAGCCGCTGGACGCAGTGGCCCGGTTCCATCTCGGGAACGGCGCGCGCCTGGAGCGCCTCAACTGGCTCGGCGACACCTCGGCCACGGGCATGCGCCGCTCGGCGGGGCTCATGGTGAACTACCTTTACCGTCTCGACGACCTGGAACACAACCACGAAGCCTACGCCAGGGAACACCGCATCATCGCCTCGCGCCGCTTCGGCGTATTGGCGAGGGATTCGCTGCTCACACGCGGCGGCGCTCCCAGGCGCACAGTCACCGCCTAGAACCCTTGGTGCTCCCCTGAATCGGCTTTCCCTCGCGGGGAAAGGTTTTTTGCCGGCCAGGCTGGCATAATTCGCGGATGAGCACGCTACCGAAGTCGATCGACGACACCCTCGCCCTGCTCGCGCGCGCCGACTATGTCGCAGAGCGCAGCCTTGCGACGACGGTTTTCCTCTCCCTCAAGATGAGCCGGCCCCTGTTTCTCGAAGGCGAGGCCGGCGTGGGCAAGACCGAGATCGCGAAGGTTCTCGCGGGGGGCCTCGGCCGCACTCTGGTGCGCCTCCAGTGCTACGAAGGTCTCGACATCGCCTCCGCCGTATACGAGTGGAACTATTCGCGCCAGATGATCGAGATAAGGCTGGCCGAAACGGAGGGTGCGTCGCGCGACGCGGTCGCCAGGGACATCTTCTCCGAGCGCTTCCTCATCAAGCGCCCGCTGATGCAGGCGCTCGAAGGCGAGAAAGGCGCGGCGCCCGTGTTGCTGATCGATGAATTGGACCGCACCGACGAGCCGTTCGAGGCGTATCTCCTGGAAGTGCTGTCGGACTTCCAGATCACGATCCCGGAGATCGGCACGGTGAGAGCCAAGGAGCCGCCGATCGTCGTGCTCACTTCCAACCGCACCCGCGAGATCCACGATGCGATCAAACGCCGCTGTTTCTATCACTGGGTGGACTATCCAGACGCCGCGCGCGAGCTCGAAATCCTCAAGCGAAAGGCCCCGGAGGCCTCCGAAAATCTTTCGCGCGAGGTCGTGGCCTTCGTGCAGCGCCTGCGCAAGATGGACTTGTTCAAGCTGCCCGGCGTCGCCGAAACGATCGACTGGTCGAAGGCGCTGGTTGCGCTCGACAAGATGACGCTCGACCCCCAGACCGTCAACGACACCCTCGGCACCCTGCTCAAGTACCAGGACGACATCGTTCGCGTGCGCGGCAGCGATGCCGAGCGCCTGCTCGCGGAGGTCAGGGCGGAGCTCGCCGCCGCCTAGATCGCTGCGTGGGAAAAAAAACGGGAATCCCCTCGCTCGAGGCGGTCGATCTCCACTGCGTGCGCGGCGAGCGCAAGCTCTTCGGCGCTCTGAACTTCACGTTGCGCGGGGGCGAGCTGCTCCGGATCGGAGGAGCCAACGGTTCCGGCAAGACGAGCCTCCTGCGCATCGCATGCGGCCTGCTCGAGCCGACCAGCGGCGAGGTGCGTTGGGGCGGTGAAAATATCCGGCGGCTGCAGGAGGAATTCTGGCGGCGGCTCGTCTACGTCGGACACACCAATGCGATCAAGGATGACCTAACCGCCGCCGAGAATTTGAATGTGGCGTGCTCGCTCACCGGCATTGGAGCGCAGCCCGCGCGGGTCGGCGAGGCATTGCGCCGGCTCGGCCTTGCCGGTTGCGAGAATCTGCCTGCGCGGGTGCTGTCGCAGGGGCAGCGTCGCCGGACGGCGCTGGCGCGGCTCCCCTTGAGCGACGCCACGCCGTTATGGATCCTGGATGAGCCGTTTGCCGCGCTCGATCCCGTCGCGATC
>VBDE01000310.1:4906-6496 GCA_005883665.1 Betaproteobacteria bacterium | reverse complement strand
GTTGAACGCGTACATGGTTTCCACCACTTCGAACGGGAATTCCATGATCGAGCCCGGCGCGAGGTTGCCGCGCAGGCGCGGCGGGATGGGAACGATGTCGTAGCGCGGCACGCTCATCGGTTTTCCGGCGCGCTTGCGGCGCCTTCCTTCCTTCATCATCGCAGTGAACTTCTTCCACGCCCGGGGCGAGGCGTGCTGCCTGCGGAATTTCTGCGCACCGTCGCCCCAGCCGCCCGAGGAAATGCAGGCGGCGATCCTCCGGTCGACCCCCGCCGCGTATACGGCGACCGCCGCGCCGAAACTCTGCCCCACCACGGCGATGCGCTTCGGATCGATCTCCGGACGGCTAGCGAGGAAGGACAGCGCGTTGCGCGTGTCCTTGACCTGCTCCTTGCAGATGACGCGTCCGCGCTCGCCCTCGCTCTCGCCGCAGCCGCGGAAGTCGAAGCGCAGCGCCGCGTAGCCGAGCCCGGCGAGCATTCTCGCGACCGTCGTACCGCCGCCGCCGTCCTTGTTGCTGCCGAATCCGTGCAGTACGAGAAAGGCTGCGCGCCGCTCCGCCGGTCCCGCATCGGGCAGGTGAAGGATGCCCGCGAGCTTCAATCGGTCCGACGCAAAGCTGACCCGCTCTTCCATTGCCTCGACCCTCCCGCGATTCGAGCGGCTCATTATAAGTGCGGCGGTCTCCGCCAAGGTACAATCGCGCACCGGAGCCGCGATGAGCCACCACGCACCGATCGACGTTCACGCGCATTATTTTCCGCAAAACTTCCTCGATCTGATCGCCAAGCACGGCCCCAGCCACGGCTTCGAGTACAGGATGGTCGAAGGCAAGGGCCCGCAGTTCAAGCACGGCCATCTGATGACCGGGCCCGTAGGTCCGAAATTCGTGGATCTCGATGCGAGGCTCGCTGCGATGGACGAGCAGGGCGTGGAGGTGCATGCGCTGTCGCTGTCGCAGCCGATGGTGTACTGGGCGGACGGAGACCTCTCCCGACGCATCAGCGAGACCTACAACGACGCGCTCGCGCAGGCGCACCAGCGGCATCCGAAGCGGCTCGTGGGGCTCGCGACGCTGCCGATGCACGAGCCTGGGCTCGCGGTGAAGGAAGTGGAGCGCGCCGCGAAACTTCCCGGCATGTGCGGTTTCTATATCGCCACCCAGATCAACGGAAAAGACCTGTCCGACGCTTCATTCCCGCCTGTCTATGAGCGCATCGAGGCGAGCGGACTGCCGCTTTTCCTGCACCCGGTCGAGGTGATCGGGCATGAGCGTCTGGCTGCTTACTACCTCACCAACCTGCTCGGCAACCCTTTCGAGTCGGCGGTCGCCGCGGCGCACCTCATCTTCGGGGGCGTCCTCGACCGGTGCCCCAAGCTCGTCGTCTGCCTTCCCCACGCGGGCGGCGCGTTCCCGTGGCTCGTGGGCCGTCTCAACCGGGGCTGGGAAAAGCGTGCCGACCTGAAGCACGTCAAGCACTCGCCGCTCGAGTACCTGCGCCGCTTCTACTACGACACGGTCGGCTATTCCGACCACGTGCTCGAATATCTGGTCAAGGTGATCGGTGCCGACCGAGTCCTGATGGGGAG
>VBDE01000310.1:0-4846 GCA_005883665.1 Betaproteobacteria bacterium | reverse complement strand
AAATCGTCGAAGACAATGCTCGGCGCCTGCTCAGAATCTAGCTTAGCGCCGGAAAATCCATATGACGATGCTGACGACCACCGATATGACGAGGCAGGTCACCAGGGGAAAGTAGAGGCTGAATCCATCGCGCCGCACCACGATGTCTCCCGGCAGCCTGCCCAGACCCAGTTTCGACATCAGCGGCCACAGCAATCCCGCGGCCACGAGGATGAGACCGACGATGATCAGCCACTTGGACACGGGCATTTCGCCTCCGGCGAGACCCGATTAGGCCGGAATCTCCCAGTATAATTGCACCGCGTCGGAATGGAAGCCTTGCCGGCGGCGTTAGCGTGTCTCCCGCAAGCGAGCCTTGCGGTTCAACCGCCCCGATGGTTTCAAGGAGGAAGCACAATCATGAAGAGAGTTATCCGGGCGGTCGTTCTTGCCAGCGCCGCGTCGCTCGCGGCTTGCGCCGGCATGGGTAAGAGCGAAGACGTCGACTCAGACCGATCAGAGAAGAAATCCGGAGCTGTTGCTCGCGTTCACCGGCGTGCAGCCGGGCATGAGGGTGCTCGATATGGGAGCGGGCGGAGGCTATTCGACCGAGCTACTCGCCCGCGCGGTCGGTTCCAGCGGAACGGTCTATGCGCAGGACTCGCAGGCAGTTTCGCCGAGAGCGACGGAACGCTTCGACGAGCGTGCGAAAACCTCTGCGATGCGGAACGTTGTGCGCGTGCTGCGAGACTATGACGATCCGGTTCCACCGGGCGTGCGCGATCTCGATCTGATCACCTTCTTTTTCGCCTATCACGACACGGCGTTCATGAGCGTCGACCGCGCAAGGATGAATCGCGGGCTGTTCGAGGCGCTGAAACCAGGCGGTGTGTTGGTGGTCGCCGACCATTCGGCTCAAGCGGGTGCGGGTACAAGCGTAGCGAAATCCTTGCATCGCATTGAAGAAGCAACGTTACGGCGGGAAGTCGAGGCGGCGGGTTTCAGGCTCGCCGCGGAAGCGGATTTCCTCCGCCATCGCGAAGATCCGCGCGATTCGATCGTATTTCGTCCTAAGGTGCCGGTAGACGAATTCGTATTGAAGTTCGTGCGACCCTGATTTGGCAGGGAGGCTGGCGGTGTTCCAAGACTTCGGTGTTGACGGTCGGCGTCATGGCCGTCGCTTTTGCACGACGCGTCACTTTCATTGTAAACAGCCGCTTGGGAAAGTCGCTCGAAGTCGCGTCGCTCGAAAGCGACGACGGAGTGCTATCAGTCGCGTCCCGCCTCCGGCAATCGCATGATTTTGCACGTGAGTTGCGACTGGCACGCGCATTGCAAGGCTCTACGCTTTGGTCGGAGATTTTCACCCTGAATGATCGGTCACAGCCCGAGAAAGGGAAGAGGAGCGCCTATGCTGGACAATTTTCGCAGGAGAGATCTTCCGCAATCCACGCGCGGGCAGTCGCCGTACAGCAGCCGGCTGCAGGAAGCGTTGAGCGCGGCTGGCGACGAATCCGCGAAGCCGGAGGCCTTCGGGATCGATGCGCCGAAAGCCGACTTGCGCAGTGATCCTGAAGCTTCCCGGTCCGGCCGTGAAAGCGTGAGCAAGCTGATCGTCGGTCCGGACATCAAGCTGAAAGGCGCCGAGATCACCGACTGCGACACCCTGGTGGTCGAAGGCCGCGTAGAGGCCTCGATGGACAGCCGCGTCATCCAGATCGCCGAGAACGGCGTCTTCGTGGGCAAGGCCGGCATCGACGTCGCCGAAATCCGCGGGCGTTTCGAGGGCGAGCTGACCGCGCGAAAGCAATTGGTCATTCGCGCCACGGGAAAAGTGTCGGGCAAGGTCCGCTACGGGAAAGTCGCAATCGAGGAAGGCGGCGAGATCTCCGGCGACATCGCGGCGCTCGCCGAGACGAAAAGCGCGGGCGTCGCTCGCGCAGCCGATTCGGCCCGTAGCCCCGCCGCAACCCCTGCGGCGTCCGCGCTGGCCCAAGCGGGCGCACAGCCGCTGCCGAGCAAGCCGGCATGGACGTCGCAAACGGGCACGCCGCCGCAAAGCAAGCCGGCAGGGGCATCCCAAGGGGGGGCGCAGCCGCTTCTCAGCTGCCGGGGATGATTCCCGGCTGCATGGAGTTGCAGAACTCGGCGATATCGCCCGGCCGCGTCCACCAGACGCGGTCCCGAAACACGTGCTCGACGCAATGTTTGAGCGCTGTGCGCAGCGGCCGCAGCCGGAAGGGCTGGCCGAACACATAGGGGTGTACCGAGATGTTGCACACGAGCGGGTGCTTCACGCACTGCTCCAGCATCTCGTCGAACTGGTCCACCACCATGTCGCAGAATTCGCGCGCGCTGTGTTTCCGGTGCACGATCGCCGGCGAGTCGTTGACCTCGACCGGGTAGGGTACCGACAGGATCGGCCCTGAGCGCGTTCGCATCCAGATCGGCTGGTCGTCGCAAGGCCAGTCCATGAGATAGGCGTAGCCGGCCTCCTTCAGGAGGTCGGGTGTCACCGAGGTCTCGTAGGCGCCGGCACCCATCCACCCTAGGGGGCGCTTCTTCTCGTTGCGGGCAAAAGTCTCGGTGACCTCGCGAATGATGCGCTCCTCGTCGGGCTCCCAAAGGCCGCGCAGATTTTCCGAATTGGTGCGGCCATGGGCGACGATCTCGTCGCCTCTTGCACGGATTCGCGCGAAGATCTGCGGCGCGTAGTCGTAGAGCAGGCTGTTGGTGTTGTGCGCGAGCGGCAGCTTCAGCTCCTCGGCGAGGTCGAACAGCCGCCAGATCCCGACGCGGTTGCCGTAGTCGCGCCAGGAGTAGTTCCGCTGCGTCTGGGGCTCGCCCGTCTTGGCGTTGTCGTGTCCGAGCCCCGTGCCGAAGGCAAAGCACTCGATGTTGGTGGTGATGCAGAACGCGAGCCGCTTGCCCTCCGGCCAGGAATAGTCCTTGCGATCGGTGATCGGCACGTAGTCGTAGCGCGAGTGCCGCGGGAGAAAATTCCTTGCCACGCTGGAAGCTCCCTCGCTCAATCGGCTTTGGCGCCCGAGTCGGTGACCATTTTTCCGAGCTTCACGACCTCGGCGCGCATGTGGGCGGCGAACTGCTCGGGGGTGCTCGTGATCGGCGTTGCGCCCTGAGTCGCGAAGAAGTCCCGGATCTCGGGCGAATTGACGGCTTTCGCGAACTCGGCGTTCGCGCGCTCGACGACTTCTCTCGCCATGCCCGCCGGGCCGATAACGCCGCTGTAGAGCACCAGATCGAACCCCGGGAGCGCCGCTTCGGCGAGGGTCGGAATGTCTTGGACTGCAGCCACGCGCGCGGGCGTGGTCACCGCGAGCGCGCGCAGTTTGCCGCTCTTCACGTGCGGCAGTGCCGCAGGCATCGTCGAGAAGATGAAGGCCACTTCGCCCGCGATCACCGCGAGTGTCGCTGGTGCGCTGCCCTTGTAGGGCACGTGCAGCAGGTCGACACGCGCCATGGTCTTGAAGCTCTCGCCGGCCAGATGCACGATGGTGCCGGTGCCTGAAGAAGCGTAGTTGAGCTGTCCCGCGCGCGCTTTCGCGAGCGCGATCAGCTCGAGCACCGATTTCGCCGGCAGCGCCGCATTCACGACGAGGAGCAGTGGCGTCGAGGCGAGCAGGCTGATGTAAGTGAAATCCTTCAGGCTGTCGTAAGGGAGTTTTCTGTAGAGGCTCGCGTTGATCGCGTGCGAGGTGGCGTCGCAAAAATAGAGCGTGTAGCCGTCCGGCGTTGACCTGGCGACGAATTCCGAAGCGATGGTGGTGCCGGCGCCGGGGCGGTTGTCCACTACGACTTGCTGGCCGAGGTTTTGCGAAAGTCTCGCACTGATCGCGCGCGAGAGCACGTCGGACACGCCGCCCGGCGGAAATCCCACTACCAGGCGAATGGGACGGTTCGGATAAGCCTGCGCAGAGACCTGTGTGCTGAACAGAGCGAGGGCGAGCGCGGCAAGGGCCGGGCGGATCATGGATTCTCCTGCGGGTCGGTAACTCGCGCCGAATATAGAGGAAAGACCCTCAAGGGGCAACGCCGGGAGTCAGGCAAGGGCGTTCTCGTGCCGGAGGCTCACGTGCATGAAGTAGGCGAACAGGATCGCTGCCGCGACGACGAGGCTTGCGACGCCTGCAAGCCAGAATCCCGCCGCGCCCATGGGTGTCGCAAGCCCAAGTGCATTCGCCGCTTCGAGCCGGGCGAGCCCCAGCGCGTAACCTCCGCCCAATCCGATCCCCCAGAGCGCGGCGGTGTAGACGAGCATCGGAATGAAGGCAATCTTGTAGCCGCGCAAAGCATTGACGATCACCACCTGCGAGGTGTCAAAGAGCTGGAAAAAGGCGATGTAGGCGAGGAGAGGAATCGCGATCGCTTGTACCGCCGGGTCGCGGGTGTAAAGAAACACGATCTGATGTGCCGTAAAGAAGATCGCTACGCCGGCGCAGGCGGAAATGGCGAACATGATCCCGATGCTGGTGAACCCCGTATACCGCGCCTCGCGCGGGTTGCCCGCGCCGATCGCCTGCGCGGTGAGAACTGCGGTCGCGTTGCCGATCGCGAGGCCGAACATGTAGAGGACGGCGGTAACGTTCGACGCGATCTGGTGTCCGGCCGAAGTCGCCGCGCCGAGCCGCGCGAGGAACAGCGCCATGAAAGTGAACGAAGTCACCTCGACGAAAAACGCGAGTCCGATGGGTACGCCGAGCTTCAAGTGGCTCCAGAGGGTGGGCAAGTGCGGCCAGGACCACCGGCCAAAGATGCGAAACTGCGCGTAGAACGGGTGCTTTGCGCAATAGATCCAGGCGAACGCGAAGATCAGCCAGCTCGCGATCGCGGTTGCGACCGCGCAGCC
>VBDE01000309.1 GCA_005883665.1 Betaproteobacteria bacterium | reverse complement strand
CTGGGACTTCCAGGTCTCCGCTAAAGTCGTGTCTCCGACCATACGCCGCGCCCATCCGAATCCTGCCAAGGAAAAGAGGGCTGAACGATGAAGGCGGTCACCCCGCGACTCTCTTCGACTGAGTCACCGATTGCGCGGCTCTTGCCGCGTTCGCCCCGGCGATGCGTCCGAACACCGAGCCGTTGGTAAGGCCGGTTCCGCCGGGGTAGTTGAAGTAGAAGATTCCACCCACCAGCTCTCCCGCGGCATACAGCCCCGGAATCGGATCGCCGTCGGTGGAGATCACCTGCGCGCCGGTGTTGATGCGCAGCCCGCCGAAGGTGAAGGTGATCCCGCAGGTGACGGCGTAGGCTTCGAAGGGCGGGGTGTCGAGGGTGTTCGCCCAGTTGGACTTGTTGATAGCTAGGCCTTGCGTGCAGCGGCCGTCCTTGACGTTGGGGTCGAATGGAATGTCCGTTCTCACGGCTGCGTTATAGGCCTTGATCTCTTTCAATGCGGCATCCGCGTTCACGTCGTCGAGCTTCGCGACCAGCTCCTCGAGCGTGTTCGCGGTGACCTTGGTCACCTGCTTGATGCGGTATTCGTCGCGCAGCTGGCTCTTCACCTTGGCGTCGAACACCTGCCATGCGAACTGCCCCGGCTGGGAGAGGATCACGCGGCCGTATTTCGCGTAGGTGTAGTTGCGGAAGTCGGCGCCTTCGTCGACGAAGCGCCTGCCCTCCGCGTTGATGTAGATGCCCCAGGGATAGGAATGCTTCTGGAACTGGTCGCCGACGGCGAGGTCGCCGAATTCGGGGGCGTTCCTCTCCCAGGCGACGGCGTGGCATCCCGACCAGTTGCCCACGGGCGCCGCGCCGGCCTCCAGCGCCATGCGGATCGCGTCGCCGGTGTTGAAGCGCGTGCCGCGCACTTTCGCGAGATCCCATCCCGGGCCGAGGTAGCGCGTGCGCCACTCGGCGTTGGCCTGGAAGCCGCCCGCGGCGAGCACGACCGCTTTCGCCTTGACTTCGGTCGTCTTGCCCGCGCGCTTCACGACCACGCCGTGCACGCCGGCGTCGTCCGCGAGGAGCGACACCGCGCGCGCCGAGTACCAGATCTCGATTGCGCGCTTCTTCGCGATTTGCGTCAGCGACTCCACCAGTCCCGGGCCGCCGCCGACCGCTTCGAGGGTGAGGCCGCCCCAGAACTTGAACCGGCCTTCGATCTTGAACGCCTGCCGGCCCCAGGCCGCGGTAAAACGCAGGCCTTGCTGCCGCATCCACCGGGCGGTCGGGAAACTCTCCTTCACTAGGATTTCGGTGAGGTCGGGATCGCAGCGGTACTCGGTGACGCGCGCCATGTCGTCGAGGAACTGGTCGGCGGTGTAGGTCCCGAAATCCGTCCGCTCGATTTCCTCGCGGGACAGCTCGATCAGCCGGCCGAGATCGTCGGCGCCGTTGTAGACGATGCGCATCAACCCGGCGGTAAAGCGCGAATTGCCGCCGGCCTCCGCTTCGGGCGCCCGCTCGAGAACGAGCACGCGCTGCGCGGATTCGCGCGCCGAAAGCGCGGCGCACAGGGCGGCGTTGCCGCCGCCGACGACGATCACGTCCCAGTGGGCGCCGGACACCTTTTACTCAGGCGGCGGCCCGAACCGAAGGTCCCGCTTTGCCGAGAAGATCGCGCAACACGAACGGAAGAATCCCACCGTGCAGGTAGTAATCCACCTCGATCGGCGTGTCGATGCGCAGCAGCACCCTGATGTCCTGCTTCGATCCGTCCTTGCGGCGGATGACGAGCGTCGCCTCCTGCCGCGGCCGGACTCCCGATTCGATGCCGGCAATGTCGATGACCTCGTCCCCCCTGATCCCGAGCGACTGCACCGAGTCGTTGCCCGTGAACTGGAAGGGTAGCACCCCCATGCCGACCAGGTTTGAGCGGTGGATGCGCTCGAAGCTGCGCACGATCACCGCACGAACGCCGAGGAGCAGCGTCCCCTTCGCCGCCCAGTCGCGCGAGCTGCCCGTGCCGTACTCCTCGCCTCCGAACACCACGGTCGGGACGCCTTCGGCGATGTATTTCATCGCCGCCTCGTAGATCGGCATCTGCTCGCCGGACGGCTGGTGAAGGGTGATGCCGCCCTCGGTGCGCGAGCCGTCGGGCTTCACCGG
>VBDE01000284.1 GCA_005883665.1 Betaproteobacteria bacterium | reverse complement strand
GGAGGGCGTCGCCGGAGCGCTGGCGGCAGTCGGGCTCTACGCGCTGGCATGGGCGTACCTGGGAAGCGCGCTCGCCTGGATTGGCCCGATGAAAGTGGCGCCCACGTGGATCCTCCCGGTTCTGCTCGGACTCGCCGTCGCGGGGATAATTGGCGATCTGTTCGAATCTCTGATAAAACGCCAGGCAGGGGTCAAGGACAGCGGCACGCTTCTACCCGGCCACGGGGGAATGCTCGACCGCATCGATGCACCCTTGGCAATGCTCCCCCTGGCAGTGCTTGCGTTCATGAGATGACCACGATTCAAAACATCGCGATACTCGGAGCGACGGGTTCGATCGGAGCGAGCACTCTGGATGTGATAGTGCGGCATCCGTCGCGCTTCCGTGTGGTGGCATTGACCGCTCATCGGCAAGTCGATGAGCTGGCCGACCTCTGCAAGCGACACCTGCCCGACTACGCCTGCGTGGCGGATGCCTCGCTCGCGCCACGGCTGCACGAGCGCCTCGCTGGAGCCGGTTTGGGTTGCAAGATACTCGCGGGGGAAGCAGGACTCGTCGAAGTAGCTTCGTTGCCCGAAGTCGACTGCGTCATGGCCGCGATCGTTGGAGCGGCGGGGCTTCGCGCCACGCTTGCCGCCGCGAGGACGGGCAAGAAACTGCTGCTCGCGAACAAGGAAGCGCTCGTGGTTGCGGGTCCAGTGTTCATGGAAAGCGTACGTTCGAGCGGCGCGATGCTGCTGCCCATAGACAGCGAGCACAACGCAATTTTCCAGTGCCTTCCGCATTTCGCGGCCGGCGAGTCCATCGCAAAAGGAATCCGCAGGATCCTGCTCACCGGATCGGGCGGACCCTTCAGGGCGCGTTCGCGTGCGGAGCTGCACCGCGTGACGCCGGACGAGGCGTGCGCGCATCCGAACTGGGTCATGGGACGCAAGATCTCGGTGGATTCGGCGACCATGATGAACAAGGGACTGGAGGTCATCGAAGCGCGGTGGCTCTTCGGTGCAAGCCCCGAACAGATCCAGGTCGTCGTCCATCCGCAGAGCGTGGTGCATTCGATGGTCGAGTACGCCGACGGTTCCGTGATCGCCCAGCTCGGGCACCCGGACATGCGTACACCGATCGCCCAGGCGCTCGCATATCCTGAGCGTATCGACGCCGGAGTGTCGTCGCTCGACTTCTTCCGCATTGGGGCCTTGAGCTTCGAGCAGCCTGATTTCGAGCGCTTTCCCGCCCTGAACCTCGCTTATGCCGCGCTGAGAAGTGGAGGGGCCGCACCGGCCACACTCAACGCGGCCAACGAGGTTGCGGTAGCCGCGTTCCTCGAGGGCCGGTTGCCGTTCTTGCTGATCACCGCCGTCATCGAGGAGACGCTCGCCGGTCTTCCTGCGAGTACCCTCGCCACGCTCGAGGATGTCCTCGCCGCCGACGCCAGGGCGCGCGCGCGAGCGAACCAGATCATCGCGCGATTGAGCTCCCACGCCGCATGAATCTCGCCATCACCCTCTTGGCCTTCATCGTCGCCTTGGGCGTGCTGATCGTTTTTCACGAGTTCGGCCACTATCTGCTCGCGCGCCTCTTCGGAGTGAAGGTATTGCGGTTCTCGATCGGGTTCGGCAAGTCGCTGTGGCGGGTTCGAAGCGGCCGGGACCGGACCGAGTGGGTGATCGCGGCGCTGCCGCTCGGCGGCTACGTCAAGATGCTTGACGAACGCGAGGGCCCGGTCGCGCCCGAAGAGGTGCATCGGGCATTCAATCGCCAGAGGGTCTGGCGGCGCATCGCGATCGTCGCTGGGGGCCCGGCGGCGAATTTTCTGCTCGCCATCGTGTTCTACTGGGCCCTTTTCGTAGGTGGCGTGCCGGAGGCGAAGCCCGTCGTCGGCACCCCGGATCCCGGAACCGTCGCGGAGGCGAGCGGCCTCAAGCGGGGCGAGACAATCCTCAAAATAAACGACGAGCCGATGGCCAGCTGGCAGCAGGTGCGCTGGCGCTTGCTGCAGCTCGCGGTGGAAAGACAACCGGCGCGCCTCGAAGTGATCGACCCCAAACAGCGGCTCACCTGGCGTACCCTGGATCTGTCGAATTTCGACCTCGAAGGCTTCGACAGCGATCCCCTCGCGCGTTTGGGTTTGAGGCTCGACCGGCCGGATGTCGCGCCGATCATCGGCAAGGTCGTCCCCGGGAGCGTAGCCGAGGCGGCGGGATTACGCCCGGGAGACCGAGTCGTCTCGATCGACGGCGGCGAGATTCGGGTCTGGGAAGACGTCGTAAGGGTGGTGCGGCGTCGGCCCGGCAAAATCTTGCGGCTCGGCATCGTCCGCGGCGCCAGCCAAATTGAAATCCAGCTGAGACCGGAGACGGTGCAGCAGAGCGGCGAGCGCTTCGGCCGCATCGGGACGGCTCCGCAAATGGATCCCGAATCGATGAAGGGCCTCGTAACGACCGTGCGCTACGCGCCGGCTGCCGCGCTCGGAATGGCGCTCGAGCGTACCTGGGAGATGTCGGTGTTCAGCCTGAAGATGCTCGGCAAGATGATCATCGGCCAAGTCTCCTGGAAAAACCTGAGCGGCCCGGTGACGATCGCCGATTA
>VBDE01000283.1 GCA_005883665.1 Betaproteobacteria bacterium | reverse complement strand
CGAACAACATCAAGGGAACCCTCGCAATTCCGCACCCCTATGGGCGGCTGCAGTTCGGCCCGGACCTCGAGCTGCATTTCAAGACGCTGATCGGCACCGGCTCCAATCCCAACGTCGCCGCGGCGGTGGTGATCGGCATCGAGGACGGCTGGGCGAAGCGCGTCGCCGACGGAATCGCCGCGACGGGGAAGCCGGTGTCCTTCTTCGGCATCGAGGGCCACGGTGACACGGAAACCATCCGCCGCGCCTCCAAGGCGGCAAAGGATTACATGCAGTGGGCTTCGGAATTGCGCCGTGAGGAGCGCCCGCTCAAGGACCTGTGGGTGTCGACCAAGTGCGGAGAATCGGACACCACTTCGGGGATAGGCGCGAACCCCTGCGTGGGAAACGCCTTCGACAAGCTCTACGAACACGGCGTGACGCTCGTTTTCGGCGAAACGACCGAGCTTACCGGCGGCGAGCAGCTCGTGGCCGCGCGTTGCAGGACTCCCGAGGTGCGCGACAAGTTCATGTTCATGTTCAATCGCTACCAGGAAGTGATCGACCGCCACAAGACGAGCGACCTCATGGATTCGCAGCCGACCAAGGGGAATATCGCCGGCGGCCTCACTACCATCGAGGAGAAAGCGCTCGGCAACATCCAGAAGATCGGAAAGACATGCATGGTGGACGGCGTGCTCGACAAGGCCGAGGTCCCGAGCGGACCGGGACTGTGGTTCATGGATTCCTCCTCCGCCGCGGCGGAGATGGTGACGCTGTGCGCGGCAAGCGGCTATGCGGTGCATTTCTTCCCCACCGGCCAGTGCAACGTCATCGGCAATCCCATCCTGCCCGTCATCAAGATCTGCGCCAATCCGCGCACCGTGCGCCTCATGCCCGAGCACATCGACGTCGACGTGTCCGGCATCACGCGCAAGGAGATCAACATGGACCAGGCGGGCGACAAACTCATCGAAATGATGTTCCGCACCGCGAACGGCAGGCTCACCGCCGCCGAAGCGCTCGGACATCGCGAGTTCGTACTCACTCGCCTGTACGAAAGCGCCTGATCTCGGCCGGGAGGTAGGGTGTTCATCGGCCACTTCGCGGTAGCCTTCGCTTCGAAAAAGGTCGCGCCCAAGGTGCCGCTGGGCACCCTCGTCATCGCCGCGGCATTTCTCGACGCGGTGTGGCCGGTGCTGGTGCTGCTCGGCGTCGAGCGCTTTCGCATCGTGCCGGGATTCACCACGATGAATCCGTTCGATTTCGTGTACTACCCTTGGTCGCACAGCCTGGTGATGACCGCGGTCTGGGCCGTGCTCTTCGCGATCGCCTATCAGACGGCAACGGGCGATCGCGCCGGAGCGATGTGGGTCGGAATTGCCGTCGCCAGCCACTGGGTGCTGGATTGCGTCGCTCACCGGCCCGACCTGCCTCTCTATCCCGGCGGAGAGGAGCGGCTGGGTCTGGGTTTGTGGCAGTCCCTACCCGCGACTTTCGCGGTCGAGGGATCGATGTTCGCAGCCGGGATCGCGCTCTACCTGCAGTGCACTAAAGCCAAGGATCGCACCGGAACCGTCGCTTGGTGGGCATACATCGCCTTGCTCCTCATTCTCTACATTCCGGGACCCTGGTCTCCGCCGCCGCCGAGCGAAAACGCCGTCGCGATCCTGGGAATCATCGCGCTGGCGATCCTGGGTCCCTGGGCTTATTGGATCGACCGGCATCGCTTGTCCGCGGGCTGACCGGTCGCCTGCGAGGCGCGCCGTCAGAACCTTGAGACCGCGTTGATCCCGACGATGGCATTGCGCCGCGGCGCCGGCTCGAAGAAGCGCCGGTTGGTGTCGCCGATGATCACCGAGCCGACGTAGTTCTTGTCGAACAGGTTTTCGATGCGCACGAATTCGTTGATGCGCCAGTCGCTGGCGCGCTGCTCGAAGACGATCCGCCAGTTCACCACCGAGTAAGGAGCCGCCCACTCGGCGTTCGAGTCGCTCGCGTAGACGCGATCGCTGTAACGCAGCTCGAAGGCCGTGTTGAAGGCCTGCCCGAGAGGGCTCCAGCGCGCTTCGCTGTAAAACGTGCGGCGCGGAACACCGGGCAGGTAATTGCCCGCGGGGACTGCGAGTGCGGGCGTGCCGCTGATGAAATCATCCCGGTAGCGCGCGTCGACGAAGCTCAGCGCAGCG
>VBDE01000282.1 GCA_005883665.1 Betaproteobacteria bacterium | reverse complement strand
CCACCACGACCGGTTGCTTGAGGGATTCGGCGAGATGCACGGCGAACGTGCGCGCGAGGATGTCGGACGTGCCGCCTTGCGCCGCCGCCGTGATCAGGCGGATCGGACGGGCGGGGTAGTCCTGCTGCGCTTGCGACTGAGCTGCGAGGGCGAGCAGGAGGAGGAGGGCGCCAAGGCTGTGGGGGGATTTCACACTAGTAGCCTAGTTTCAATTCGCCTTCGGAAGTTCCATTCACCTTGCCGTCCTTCAGCCAATCGAGCGAGGCCTTGAAAAGCAGGAGGTGGTTCTTTTCCCACATGGCATTGTGGGATGAGCACGCCAGGTCGATGATGACTTTCTCCTTCGATCCCAGATCGGCGTAGAGATCCCGCACGCGCTCCGGCGCCACCTGCTTGTCGTGTGCCCCCGTAACCATCAGGAAAGGCGTCTGCATCTTGGCGACAACGGCCTGATTGAAGCCCCAGCTTGGAACTTGTGGCGCACGGCGTATGCCGGGGCCCCAGGTGGCGCCGACCGGATCGGAAGCGAGCATCTCGCTCCAGACCGCGGCGCTGACGGCGGCTTCGTACTGTTCGGGACAGCCGACCTGGCTATCCCAGTTGGCTTTGAAGTCCGCCTGGGACTGCGCGGTCATCGGACCGCTGCTGGGCGGAAGCGGGCTCGGCGCCTCGAACGGGGACGCGCGGGTATAGGCGGGCGCGAGCACAACCAGGCGCGCCACCTTCGCCGGGTTGCGCGCCGCATAGCCGCCCGCGCGCGGACCGCCTTGCGACCAGCCCACGATCGAGACCTTGTCGACGCGGCGCAGCGCGCGCAGGTGATCGACGACCGTTCCGATGTCGTTCCAGTCCGAGTCCATCGTCGTGATGGGCGAGGGATGCGAAGGCCCGCACGGAGCCGGGATGAGGCTCGGGACGAACTGCGCCTGCTGCGCTTTCGAAAAATTGCACGGGTCGTTCATGGCGGGCGGGCGCGTGGAGCGGCCGTAGCCGGTCATGTCCATCGAGAAGACATTGAAGTCCGCCCTGGCGAGGTACGCCATCCAGCTGTAGTCCTTGTAGGGCACGTCGAACGTGACTTCCGCCGGCGTGCCCGCGCCGTGCACGAACAGTACGACGCCGACCGGGGCCGAGCCGCCGCGCAAAGCCGTGTCCGCGAGCACCACCTCGCGGACGTAGATCTTCGCCTCCTGACCGGCGAAGGCCGGCGCGGTGGACTTCACCCGAACGTAATGATCCACGCTGACAAGGCGCGCGCCGTCCTCGCCGGTGGTTGCACACGCCGCCATAAGCAGTGCGAGAGGGCCGAGTGACCAGAAATATCGGTGCATGGATCCTCCTTTGTGCGTCACCTTTGCTAAGCGCCCGTCATTCACCGTCCCAGATACGCCAGCACCTTCTGGTCTCTGAGCAGCGTCATTACGCTCTCGGCGATGCTGCCGTTCAAGTTTTGCTGCACGATGCCGCTGCGGTGCGGCACTGTCCTCTCGACGGTTTCGCCGTTGCCCAGCTTCGCCTGGAACTGCAGCTTGCTGTTGAAGACCATGATGCCGTACTCGCTCAGCAGGGAGTTGACCTTCAGCTCGATCGTCTTCGGCTTTCCGCCGCGGCTGACGCGGCCGTTCTTGGCGATCTCTCCACGGGTCTGCTGCACCATCGTCTCCGTGATGGCGCGAAGGTTCGAGCTCATCGAGGTTGGGCCGTAGGAGTAGACGATCACCGTGTCGGTGGAGGGTTGGCCGTTGCTGACCTGCACGTCCCCGACCACGTTGAAGGGGGGAATCAAGCCGTCGCGGAGCGGGTACTCCGTAGGCTTGTATTCCACCGTGCCGCAGGCCTGGAGCAACAGGACACTTGCAAAAGCTATGAGTCTTGTAAACATTTCTCCTCTCATCTGATTGGATTGAAGCTATTCGAGCTTGAGGTTCGTGCTCTTCACGAGGTTCCTCCACTTCTCGATGTCGGCGTGGAAGAATTTTATGAAGTTTACTTGGTTGTCCTCGAAGAGCGCGACGCCGACTTTAGCCAGATTCGCGCGCGTCTCGGGCTGCTTGAGCACGCTCTCGACGTCGCGCGCGATGCGCGCGCCCAGGTCAGGAGAGATCGAAGCGGGCGCGAAGAAGCCCTGCCACAGCGTCGCTTCGTAGTGCGGCAGGCCCTGCTCTGCGATGGTCGGCACGTTCGGCGCGGCGGGGTAGCGCTGCTTGCTCGTCACGCCGAGCGCCCGCGCCCGCCCCGAATTCGCGAGCGGCAGGCCGACCGGCATGCCGGCGAAGTAATACGCGACGCGCCCCGGAATGACGTCCTGGACGGCCGGCGCGCCGCCTTTGTAGGGAACGTGGATCGCGCTGATTCCGGCCATCATGTTGAAGAGCTCCCCGCACAGGTGATCGGAGTTGCCGACGCCCGAGGAGGCAAAGGTCAGCCTGCCGGGCGCGGCGCGGGCAGCGGCGATCAGCTCCTGCACGTTCTTCGCCGGAAAGTCCGGGCCCACGATCAGGATGTGGGGAGTCGCGGCGACCGGCGCGAGCGGCACCAGGTCCCGCTCGGCGCTGTACGGCAGATTCGGCACCGCTGCAGCGCTGATCGCGAGGCCATTCTGCGCGAACAGCAGCGTGTAGCCATCGCCCGGCGATTTCGCCGCCGCGTCGGCGGCGACGTTGCCCGCCGCGCCGCCGCGGTTCTCCACGATGACGGTCTGCTTCCAGTGCGCGCCCAGGCGATCGACCATGACGCGCCCGACGATGTCGGTCGAGCTTCCCGCCGCATAGCCGATCAGCACCCGCACGGGACGGACGGGATATTGCTGGGCGTGCGTTGCGAACGCAGCCGCAAGCGTGCAGAGAATAACGATGCTACGGCGAAACATCATGTGAGTTCTCCAAAAAATTCATTGTCCGATAAGCCTGCCCTCGTCTGCGATTGCGGGCCGGGAATCGAGTTTCGTTGCATGGGAGTCACCGGATCCCGCCTTCGTGAGTTGCGGTAACGCCTTTTGCAGATCGGCCACGATCTTTTCGGCGGCGTCTTGAATTGCGCTGTTCAATTGTGCGGCGCGCTCCGCTGCGCTGACTTTTCTGACCAGTCGGGTCAAGCCAAGGTCAGATAAGCCTGTGGCGCTGCTTTTCCACGCTTGAATTCCCGTGTTCAGAATGATGAGTTCGGCTTCGATTCGGACCGGGCGTGAGGCCTCGTCCAAGGCCCAAAATCCAGCATAAGCTTCTATTGTTTCCTCAATGCCTTCTTCTATGAGGTAGATACCTGCAATCGGTCGCGTGGCGGGATAGGCATAAGCGATGGCAGCAATGCCAAGCGTTGATGCAACTTCAAATATGATCACCGCGTTTCGCCACGATTTTGGCGTCACCCCGTAGTCCGTAATGCGAAACCGCAGCAAGACATCTGCGTCCGATACCGCATGCAACTGTTCAGCTATTTCTCGGGTTACGATGGTATCTGCGTTATTGATTTGCAGTTCATTGATCACGCGCGAAACGATTTCGCTGTTGTCACTTTTGATTTCAGTTCGCGTTTCAAAAGCCTTCTGGATTTCGGCGAGCGCGCGAACCTCCGCATTATCTACGGCATCTTTGATCGCCTGGTGCGATTCGGGGGAATCTTTCGGCAAATCCGGCGCAAATAGTTTGTTGAATACCGGATCGTCCCTCAACATAGGCGTTTGTGCCAGCACTGCTTTCTGCGGATAGGCAACGATACTCTGAGTAGCCGACTCGTACCTTGGAGCGGTAGCACAGCTGCATGGGACAACACCCATCATAGCCGCCAAGGTAATTTTGTATGTTGTGGTCATTTTCACAACAAGATGACAATACGCAGCTCATTTATGCGCGAACATTTTCTTTCCCGGCACGGGCATCTCGGCGGTGAGGATCTCGCCGTTGAGCGAGTCGGTGATGTGGAGCGTGCTGCGCTTGGCGCCGCCGTAGGCGATGTTGGTCATAAGGCGACGCTCTTTGCCGGCGTCCACGAGATGGGTCGGCAGGCAGTTCGAGTCGAAGCGCCAGACGCCCACTCCCAGGTGGCACACGGCGAGGCCCTCCTCGTCGTCCGCCTCGACGCCGTCGGGGCCGGCGTGGCCACCGGAGAGCTGGATCGCGACGCCGGTCTTGGAGAGCGTGCCTCCGGCCATGAGCGGAAGCCGCCAGATCTGCTGCGAGCGCGTGATGGCAACGTACACGTGCGTGTTGCTCTTGTTGAGCGTGATGCCGTTGGGCGAGGGCGCGTTGTCGACCAGGCGCTGCAGCTCGCCGTTCGCTCGCAGGCGATACACTCGTCCGCTCGGATCGGCGATGCCGGTCTGTCCCTGGTCGGTGAAATAGAGATCGCCGTTGTCGGCGAAATGCAGATCGTTCAGGCCCTTGAAGCCTTCGCTGAACGACGTGGGGAGGTAGGTCTCGATCTTGCCGGACTTCGCGTCGAGCAGCATCAGGCCGCGCTTGTAGTCGGCGATGAAAATCCAGCCGCCCTTGTGGATCTTCAGCCCGTTCGGCCAGCCGTCGTACTGGACGACGAGCTCCCATTCTCCTTTCGGGTCGATGCGGAATACGCGCCCGAAGGGAATGTCCACGCACCACAGGTTTCCCTCGCGGTCGAACGAGGGACCTTCGAGGAAGCTGTCCACCTGCGCTCCGCCCCGGTTGGGGTCGGACCATGTGGTGCGGCGCTTCTTGCGGAACTTCGCGGGCAGCGAAGTGTAAGGCCGCGCCTGGATGCGTTTGATTTTCTGGAAAGGGTTGTGCATTGCGGCTCCGCAAGGAAGTGCGGAGGATAACTCAAGTCTTGGGCGATCCGGCCGATATTTCGGCGGACTCGATCGCGCTATTTCTTCATCCGCTCCTTGACCGGGTCCTTGACGTTCTCGATCTTGTCG
>VBDE01000281.1 GCA_005883665.1 Betaproteobacteria bacterium | reverse complement strand
CATCTCGGTCGAGACCTCGAGCCCGAGCTGGCGCGCCGCCTGCACAGTGATCGGGAAATCGTGCGTCCAGCGGCCCTCGGAAAGCACGGTGGCGACCAGCACCGCCTTCTTCTCGGGCATGTGCTTCAGGAGGATCTGGACGACGAAGCCCGCCACCTGCACGCGCGCTTTCTGCGCGATGTCGGCGAGAATGAGCACCTCGTCGGAAACGCTTCGCGGCCCCTTGATCTCCACCGCCTTAACGATGGAGGCTGCAGGCATGTCGCCGATCTGCGGGTCGACCGGCCCGAGAACGGCGTTAGCGTCCATCACGATCTCGTCCGCGGCGAGCGCGATCAGCGTGCCCCCGCTCATCGCGTAGTGCGGCACGAACACGGTCACTTTTCCCTTTCGCTCGACCAGCGCCTTCGCGATCTGCTCAGCGGCGAGAACCAGCCCGCCCGGCGTGTGCAGGATGATGTCGATCGGCTGCTCCGGGGGCGTGTGGCGGATGGCGCGCAGCACGGCTTCGGAATCGTCGATGCTGATGCTGTCCGCGACGGGGACGCCGAACAAGCTCGCGCTTTCCTGGCGGTGGATCATCGCGATCACCCGGGAATTGCGCTCCCGCTCGAACTCGCCGAGCGCAGCCGCGCGCTGCCGGTCGACGCCGCGCGAGCCGGTGAGCTGAAGCAGGACGATGACCGCGAGCAGCAGCCAGAACGCGGCGCGCGCGAAATTCGCGAGGTGTTGTGACCAGAGACGCAGGGGAGTTTCCATCGTCGGCGCTGAAATGCGCGAGTAAGCCTACTCCGAGTCGGCTGGTTTGTCGCTGCCTCTTGCCTTGTAAGGGTATTGTCAAGTCGAGGTCCGGGTGATTTACTGGGTGCATGAACCCGTCCCATGCGGCGGCGCTCGCCTGCTGCGCGGCGCTCGCCGGCTGCGTCGGCGTCCCGGTCGACGAGCTGCTCGCCTCGACCGAGATCGTCGCCGAGCTGCCGCTCGAGAGCGGTGCGCGGGTCGAAGCGGCGCGGTTCTCCGCGGGCCGCGCCGGCGAGTCGCAGCCCGGCTGGGGCCGCTTCATCGTTTCGCCCTTCGCGACGAAGAGCGAGTACGCCCTAGTCGAGAGCGGCCCGGGCGTGGTGCTCGAAGGGCGCGCGGACGGCTCGGCTTCGGGGTTCTACCGGCGCATTCACATCGATCCGAAGCGCCATCCGGTGATGGAGTGGCGCTGGCGCGTCCTGCAGACTCCGGCCGGCCTCGACCCCCGGGTCAACGCGCGCGACGACTCGCCGGCGCGCGTGATCGTCGCCTTCCATGGCGACGCGGCCCGGCTGGACATCGGCGAGCGCTTCACGCTCAGGCTTTATAAGGCGCTGACCGGCGAGAAGATGCCGTACGCGATCATCATGTACAGCTGGGCGAGCGACGCCCCGGTCGGCACCATCACCCCGAGCATTCCCACCGGCAAGATCCAGACGATCGTCGTCGAAAGCGGCGGCGGCATCGGCGAGTGGCGCGAGCTCCGGCGCAACGTGCTCGAGGACTACCGGCTCGCCTTCGGCGAGGAGCCCTGGGACATCGTCGCGGTGGGGGTGATGACCGACGCGAGCAACACGCGCGAGAAAGCAAGCGCGCAGTTCGGGGATATCAGCTTCCTGCCGGAGCGGTGATCGCCGACACAAATTCTTACAATAAGAATCAGCGAGTCTGCTTGATCGGATTCAACCGCCGGCGCAAGCTGTACGTTTGTGTACTCATGAGACGTAACATCATGCCTGCCTTCGATTGCGACTGGAGGAGCTCATGAAAACGTTCTTCGAACATGCCTTTCGGCAGCTGCTCGTGCTGCTCGTTTCGGTGTCGGTCGCCTTTGCGCAGACCCAAGCGCCCGCCCCGCGCCATGCCGCGGCCACGCAGCAGGAGCTCGATCAGATGCTCGCGCCGATTGCGCTTTACCC
>VBDE01000366.1 GCA_005883665.1 Betaproteobacteria bacterium | reverse complement strand
CCATTCCCTGGATGACGGCGCGCCGCGATGACAGGTCGCCCATGACGTCGCCCATCTTCTCCTCTGGGGTCTCGACCTCGACCAACATGATCGGCTCGAGCAAGACGGGGCTGGCTTTGCGCATCCCATCCTTGAAAGCGAAGATCGCCGCCATTTTGAACGCCTGTTCCGACGAGTCGACCTCGTGGTAGGACCCGTCGAACAGCGTCGCCTTGACGTCTACGACGGGAAAGCCCGCGAGCACGCCGTCCTGAAGCGCTTCGTCGATCCCCTTCCTCACCGCCGGGATGTATTCGCGAGGCACTCTGCCCCCTTTGATGCCGTCCACGAATTCGTAGCCCGCGCCGTGAGGCTGCGGATCGAGCTTCAGCCACACGTGCCCGTATTGCCCGCGCCCACCCGACTGGCGGATGAACTTGCCTTCCGACTCGACCGACTTCTTCATGGTCTCGCGATACGCAACTTGCGGGGCGCCGACGTTCGCTTCCACGCCGAACTCGCGCTTCATGCGGTCAACGATGATCTCCAGATGCAGCTCGCCCATGCCGGAGATGATGGTCTGGCCGGATTCCTCGTCGGTGTGCACGCGGAAGGACGGGTCCTCCTGCGCCAACCGATGAAGCGCCACGCCCATCTTTTCCTGGTCGGCCTTGGTCTTGGGCTCGACCGCCACATGGATCACCGGATCGGGGAACTCCATCTTCTCGAGGATGATGACCTCGTCCGGATCGCACAAGGTCTCACCGGTCGTGACGTCCTTAAGGCCCACCGCGGCGGCGATGTCTCCGGCGCGCACTTCCTTGATCTCGTCGCGCTGGTTGGCGTGCATCTGCAGCAAGCGTCCGATGCGTTCCTTTCTGCCGCGCATCGAAGTGTAGACGGTGTCTCCCGAGTTCAGAACGCCCGAATAGACACGAAAGAACGTGAGCTGGCCGACATAGGGATCGGTCATGATCTTGAACGCGAGCGCAGCGAACGGCTCCTCGTCGCCGGGCTTTCGCGTGTCGGGCTTGCCGTCGTCGTCCTGGCCCTTGACCGGCGGAATGTCCACCGGCGCAGGCAGGTAATCGATTACCGCATCCAGCATCGCCTGCACGCCCTTGTTCTTGAAGGCCGAGCCGCACAGCATCGGCACGATTTCGTTTTTGATGGTGCGGGCGCGCAGCCCCTTCTTGATGTCATCGTTCGAGAGATTGTGGCCCTCGAGATACTTGTGCGTGAGGTCATCGTCGGCCTCGGCGGCCATTTCGACCATCTTCTCGCGCCATTCCTTGGCCTCGCCGAGAAGGTTCGCGGGAATGTCCCGCATCTCGTACTTCATGCCCTGGGACGCGTCGTCCCAGTAAATCGCCTTCATGCGTACCAGGTCGATCACGCCCTCGAATTTCTCCTCGGCGCCGATCGGGATCTGGATGGGAACGGGATTCCCCTTCAGGCGCGTCTTGATGTGCCCATAGGACTTGAAGAAGTCCGCGCCCTGCCGGTCCATCTTGTTGATGAACGCAAGGCGCGGTACCTTGTACTTGTTCGCCTGGCGCCACACGGTCTCCGACTGCGGCTGCACGCCGGCGACCGCGTCGTACACCATGCAGGCGCCGTCGAGCACGCGCATCGAGCGCTCCACCTCGATGGTGAAGTCGACGTGCCCGGGCGTGTCGATGATGTTGATGCGGTGCTCGGGCATGTTGTTGTCCATGCCCTTCCAGAAGCAGGTCGTCGCCGCCGATGTGATGGTGATGCCGCGCTCGCGCTCCTGCTCCATCCAGTCCATGACCGTTGCGCCGTCGTGCACCTCGCCCATCTTGTGGGAAACGCCCGTATAGAAGAGGATGCGCTCCGTAGTCGTGGTCTTGCCGGCATCGATGTGCGCGCTGATGCCGATATTGCGATAACGGTCGATGGGAGTCTTGCGGGCCACTTGCAGCACCTGGA
This sequence comes from Betaproteobacteria bacterium, assembly GCA_005883665.1. Taxonomy (GTDB): domain Bacteria; phylum Pseudomonadota; class Gammaproteobacteria; order Burkholderiales; family SG8-39; genus VBDM01. Next base: position 17 of record VBDE01000366.1, on the reverse strand, counting down.
AATCCTAGAACCGGTAG